>JAEINX010000108.1 GCA_016342645.1 Bacteroidales bacterium
ATAATACTAACGTAAAGCAGTGGCCTTTGATTTTTATATGTCTGTGTATAATTTAAAATTTTTATGTAAGTTTGTAGAAAATATCATTGTAAAAATGGATATAAACAAACAAATAGAATACTGGAAAAGCGGGGCAATAAATGATATTGATACAGCCGAACTATTGATTAACAACAATAAACTTTTCATGGCTTGTTCTTTTGTCATCTGGTTATTGAGAAAATTATTAAAGCTCATGTTGTGAAATACACAAAAAATGTTCCACCTAAATCACATAATCTAAATTGGTTATCAGAAAAAACCGATTTACACTTTATTAAAGAGGATAAAGATTTTTTAGGAATTTTAATGAATTTTCAATTAGAAGGCAGATATCCTGAATATTATCCTTCACCACCTTCTAGTGAAATATCAAACGAATATCTTTTAAAAACAAAAGAAATATTATCATGTCTCAAAAACAAGTTATAGAAATATTGAAGAAATACATACATATTCTTTACAATGAAGGAATACCTGTTGAAAGAGCTTTTCTTTACGGAAGTTATGCTAAAGGTGAAGCCACTCCTGAAAGTGATATTGACGTAATGCTTGTTTCAAAAATATTTGAAAAAAACAATGATAAACTTATTGGAAAAACATGGCGACTGACAACCGAAGTTGATTCCAGAATTGAACCCTATATTGTTGGTAAAAAAAGATTCCTTACCGATGAATATTCTCCTTTATTAGAAATTGTCAGACAGGAAGGTATTGAAATAGATGTTTAAATCTTTATAACCTCAAAACATTTACATATTTTACAAGCTTTAAAATTTTCTGTAATAAATTATTTTGTAATTTTGTTTTATTACCGAAAATTAAAAATGATTGTAATGTTCTTTAAAACAATAAATTTTCAAATAATTTTTATATTTTGTTTTGCTATTAACCTTAGTGTGTTTTCACAAAACGAAACAAAAACCGAAAACAAAAAACCTATTGCTGTAACTACGGCAAACGGTGAATCCTTAAAATTCCCATGGACGGGTGGGATGAATTCATGTCAATTTGGGGAAATCGATATGAATGATGATGGAATCAAAGACCTTTTTGTTTTCGACAGAAACGGAAACCGAATAATGACTTTTATCAATAAAGGAACTCAAAATACTGTTGATTACGAATTTGCTCCCGAATATATAAATTGTTTTCCCGAGCTATTCGATTGGGCAATTCTTGCTGACTATAATATGGACGGGAAAAACGACATTTTTACTTATTCGCCGGGTTATGCTAGCGCTAAAGTTTATAAAAATATTTCTAAAAGCGGGGAACTTGCCTTCAGACTTGTTGTTTCTCCTTATCTTACTTCTTATCAGGGAGGAGGATACGTTAATATTTTAATCACATACGTCGATTATCCTGCAATTTCGGATATTGATAATGACGGCGATCTCGACATATTGACTTTTTGGGGATTGGGTTCTTTTGTTCAAATGCACAAAAATCTTTCAATGGAGAAATACGGCAATGCCGACTCACTTGATTACGAATTAACAACACATTGCTGGGGCCGTTTTGCCGAAAATAATGAATCAAATATCATTTATTTGGATACTTGTTTTATGAAAAGTAACAACATTATGAATAAAGGCGAGAGGCATACAGGTTCTACTTTTCTATCGATCGACCTTGATAATGATTCTGATAAAGACCTGATTCTCGGCGATATTGATTATCCGAATGTTATTGAATTAACTAATGGTGGTACATCTGAAGAAGCTTTAATGATAAGTCAGGATACTGCTTTTCCAAATACTCACAGCCTGAGAATATTTTCTGTTCCCGCCCTTAATTATTTCGATGTTGACAATGACGGAATTTCCGATCTTTTAGCATCGCCTTTTGATCCAAGCCTTGTTACTTCCGAAAATTATAATAGCTCATGGTTTTATAAAAATACCGGATCAAATGAAATACCTGATTTTTCTTTTCAAACAAAGCAGTTTTTGCAGGAAGAGATGATCGACCTTGGCTCGGGTGCTTATCCTGTTTTTTTCGATTATAATAAAGATGGCCTTAGCGATCTTTTTGTTGGGAATTTTGGGTATTACGATCATTCATCATATAATTATTGGATGTTTTTGACATCTTATTATATTTCTCAAATTGCTTATTTTGAAAATACCGGAACTGCCGAGAATCCACAATTCACTCTGCTTGATCGTGATTTTTGTAATATATCCGATCTTGAATTAATCTCTGCAATACCAACTTTCGGGGATGTTGATGGTGATGGTTCAGATGATATGATTCTTGGAAACAAAGAAGGAAACTTATTTTTTTACAAAAATCAAAATCCTCCTAATCAAAAGTGTTCGTTTGAATTAAATGATACAAATTTTCAGAATATTGATGTCGGTGATTTCAGCAGCCCGCAAATTATCGACCTCGATGATGATTTGCTAAATGATTTGGTAATTGGAGAAAAGGGAGGGAATTTGAATTATTTTAAAAACATCGGAACAATATCAAATCCGGTTTTCACTTCAGTAACTGATAGTCTCGGCAAAGTAAATGTTACCGATTATTCGATTTCGTATGATGGATATAGCGTCCCTTATTTTTTTAAGGATAAGGATGATAAATTCAAATTGATTGTAGGGTCGGAGCAAGGAAAGATTCATTATTTTAAAAACATTGAAGGTAATCTACAAAATGAGTTTACGGAATCCTATTCACTTGCCTTTCTTGTTGATACTATTCAATTTGAATTGTATAACGGAATTAGAACCGGTGCTACGATTCAAGATTTAGATAATGATGGTTATTTTGAATTAATTGCGGGAAATTTTTCAGGAGGCATGAATTATTATACAAGAAAAGATAAAGCGGTTGTCAATATCGGAATTAATGAGTTACAAAATATTATTAAAAATAATGTAAATATTGTCCCGAATCCAGCAGATAAAAGTTTCGCTATTCAATTCTCCGAATTTCCAAAAAACCTGATTATTACATTCTCCGTTTTCAATATTATTGGTGAAACAACTATATTGAACAAAGATATTACTTCTTTAAACACTAAAATAAAAACTAATGATTATCCAAATGGAATATATTTTTGCAAGATTTCATTCCTCGATTATGAAAAAAAATCTTCATTTTATTTAAACAAAAAAATTATTATCCGGCATTGAATAATCAAAAAACTAAACGAATTTTTCACTATTTCACCCAATTTGCTTTTCTTTTCTCAAGAAAGGAAGCCATGCCTTCCTGGCCTTCTTTTGAAGCTCGAAGTTCAGCAATTAGCCTCGCCGTATAGTCAATTGAATCATCAAAACTATATTTATTTGAAATATTATAGATCAACTCTTTGCATGCGGCCATTGCCTCAGGTCCGCTTGTCATTAAAATTTTTATAGTTTTATTGATGTGTTCTTCGATTTCGTTTTCAGGAAGCGATTTGTTTACAAGGCGATAATGTTCTGCCTCTTTACCAAGAAATCTGCGGCCCGTAAGCATTAAGTCTCTGCTTCCGAATTCCCCAATTCGTTTTGCAACATAAGGAGAAATTGTTGCCGGAGTAATTCCGAGTTTTACTTCTGCAAATGCAAACTTTGTTTCATCGGTGCAAAACACAAAATCGCAAGCGGCAAGAAGGCCGTTTGCTCCACCGATGGCCGCACCCTGAACAACTGCAATAGTCGGTTTTTTGCAAGTATAAATTACATTAAAACATTTTGCCAATTGAAGACTGTCCAAATAGTTTTCCTCATACCCAAATTCGGCAATTCCTTTCATGTAATTTAAGTCGGCACCGGCGCAAAATGATTTCCCTCTTCCTCGAATAAACAAAATACGAACTTCTGAAATATTATTAATCTCGCTAACGCAATCTATTATTTCACTTATCATTTCAGCATTCATTGCGTTATGCTTTTCAGGACGGTTTAACCAGATCGTCCCAAGATTATCTTTTAATTCAAATTCAATGTTTTGATATGATTCCATGTGTTTATATTTTAGTAACCTTCTTCTATTTGATTATTTTATTTTTTTAGAAATTAGAAATTGGAAATTGGAAAATTTGTTACTCTTGAATTTCCAATTTCTAATTTCAAGTTTTATCTTATAAATACACTAAGTGTTTCTAAAACTATTATTTTACATTCTAAAAACACCAAATTTCTGGTCCGAGATTTTCTTATTCAATGACATTGAAATTCCCATCGCAAGAATTTTTCTTGTATCTAAAGGATCAATTATTCCATCATCCCAAAGGCGAGCAGTGCTATAATAAGCTGATCCTTCGTGATCATATTTATCCATAATAGTTTTACGAAGTGAATCAATTTCTTCCTGGGGCATTTCCATTCCCCTTGCTTTATACTGATCGTGTTTAACAGTTATCAGTACACCAGAAGCTTGCAAACCACCCATCACCGAAATTTTCGCATTCGGCCACATAAACAGCAAACGAGGGCCATAAGCACGGCCACACATTCCATAATTTCCGGCTCCGAACGAACCCCCAAAAATAACGGTAAACTTAGGAACATCGGCATTAGCAACAGCATGAACCAATTTTGCACCATCCTTAGCAATACCCCTTCGTTCAAAATCTTTTCCAACCATAAATCCCGCGATATTTTGCAAGAATATTAAGGGGATTTTTCGGGAGGTACAAAGTTCGATAAAGTGAGTCCCTTTCAAAGCAGATTCGGAAAACAATATGCCGTTATTTGCAATTATTCCAACCGGAAAGCCCATTATTCGAGCAAAACCGGTAACTAAAGTTTTACCATATTTTTCTTTGAATTCATGAAATTTACTTCCATCAACAATTCGCATAATAATTTCACGCGGATCGATCATTTTTTTAAGATCAATCGGTGCAATTCCGTATAATTCTTCAGGATCGTAAATAGGTTCTTCGATGGGTGAGATATCAATAATTTGCTTTTGTCTTTTTTCTAAGCTTTGGAAAATATTCCGGCAAATTTGTATGGCATGCGTATCGTTTTCAGCTAAGTGGTCAGCCACTCCCGACATTGAAGTATGTACTTCGGCACCACCCAATTCTTCAGGTGTAACAACTTCGCCGGTAGCTGCTTTAACTAATGGAGGCCCACCGAGAAAAATTGTGCCTTGTTTTTTAACAATAATGGTCTCATCGCTCATAGCTGGCACATAAGCTCCGCCTGCCGTACATGAACCCATAACAATTGCAATTTGGGGTATGCCGAGAGAAGATAATCGGGCCTGGTTATAAAAAAATCTTCCAAAATGATCCCTATCGGGAAAGACATTTGCCTGCTCAGGCAAAAATACCCCACCGGAATCTACCATATAAACGCAAGGTAAATGGTTTTCCAAAGCAATTTCCTGCGCCCTTAAATGCTTTTTGATGGTTTCTTTTATATAAGTCCCACCTTTTACGGTTGCATCGTTTGCTATAATTATTGTTTCCTTACCATGAATTACTCCAATTCCTGTAACAATTCCGGCTGAAGGATGGCCATTATCGAAAATATCATAGGCCGCCAATGATGATAATTCAAGGAAAGGAGTATTGGGGTCAACAAGCCTGTCTATCCGCTCACGAGCTAATAATTTGCCTCGTTCTTTATGCCTAAATATTGCTTTCTCCGATCCGCCTTTTGTTACATTTTTCTGAATTTCTTTATATTTTGATAATAACTTCAGAAATTCTTCTTTGTTTTTCTTAAACTCGTCTGAGTTTGTATTGATTTTAGTTTCTAATTTAAACACTATCGATAGTTTTGTTTATAAATATTAGTTTACTGAAACGCATAAACTTTGCTTCAGAAGTGAATATAAAAGTACAAATGATTTTATAGTCAAGTCGTTTTTTTTTGCATTTTAATTCCGTGTCAGTTTAAAATCTTTAAAATTAATTATTTACTTTTTTATGTAATAATATTTCACCTGCAATTATAATAAAACTTTTTCTTATAGTTAAAAAAAAGTAAATGGAATATGATGGATAATAAATACACCATTGATTAACAGATTATAAAATCAATCTTTTTATACGGGATATTTCATATTAGTTTAACACAATTTTTGATTCGATTATTTTTGCAAATTAGCTTGATTAATTCATGAAATTATTAAAAACCCATTAAAATGCTTAAAATACAGGCATTTCTTTTTAGTAACCCATGGTTTAGGTCGTAGGCTACAAAACATCCAACATTCTTATTGTATAGGGTTTTATTTGTAAACGCTTTTGATTTATTTTTGTTTAAGCATAAAAAAAATTTAAAAACAGCAAAGTATGGCAGGACTGCCTATAAGTGTGTTTTTTATCCAAGGATAGGAACATAATATCCAAGGATAGCAACATAATATCCATGGATAGCAACGTCCTATCCATGGATCGCGAGAAATCATTTTAGGTGATTTTTACTATTTGATTATATGAGTTTTCACGCAAAGTCCGCGAAAATAAACGCAAAAATTATAAAGAAACCGGCTCTTTAACTTTTTCCTTTAACAAAGCAATTTCAACAACCTCAATCATTTCATCAACATAATGAAAATTCAAACCCTGAATATATTCAGCTTTGATTTCTTCGATATTTTTCCGGTTCTCAGACGATAAAATAATATCCGTAATTTTTGCTCTTTTGGCTGCCAGTATTTTTTCCTTAATTCCACCGACAGGCAAAACTTTTCCTCGCAAAGTAATTTCTCCTGTCATGGCGAGTTTTGCTTTAATTTTTCGTTGAGTAAAAGCAGAGGCAAGTGCCGTAAAAATAGTTATACCTGCCGAGGGCCCATCTTTTGGGGTTGCACCTTCGGGAACATGGATATGTACATTCCATTTCTCAAAAATTTCAGGATCAAGGTTTAATATTTTGAAATGAGCTTTTAAATATTCAAAAGCCAGGCTTGCCGATTCTTTCATCACGTCTCCAAGATTACCGGTCATTGTCAGATTTCCTTTTCCTTTACTAAGGCTAACTTCAATAAATAAAATATCGCCACCTGCGGCAGTCCATGCCAAACCCGTTACAACTCCTGCAATATTGTTTGAGATACTTTTATCTTTTTGAAAAACAGAAGGCCCCATAATAGTTTGGAGGTCTTTTCCATCAACTTTCTTATTATATTCATCTTCCATTACAATATATTTTGCCTTATTTCGAATGATTTTGGCAAAATTCTTTTCAAGTGACCTGACACCGGCTTCTCGTGTATAATCATCAATGATTTTTTCGATAATATTTTTCGGAAATGAAACTTGTGATTTGTTAACTCCGTGTTCTTTAAGTTGTTTTGGAATTAGATGTCTTCGAGCAATTTCAATTTTTTCCTCCAACAAATATCCGCTGAGATCAATGATTTCCATCCTATCGCGTAATGCAGGATGAACCGTACTCAATGTATTTGCCGTGGCAATAAACATTATTTTGGATAAATCGTACTCAATCTCAAGGAAATTATCGTAAAAGGCAAAATTTTGTTCGGGGTCTAAAATCTCAAGCAAAGCAGCCTGAGGATCACCACTTATATTATTTCCGCTTACTTTATCAATTTCATCAAGGACGAAAACCGGATTTGAAGATTTGGCTTTCTTTAGGTTTTGAATAATACGGCCCGGCATGGCTCCGATATAAGTTTTGCGATGTCCGCGTAATTCGGATTCATCGCGTAAACCACCGAGAGACATTCGTATATATTTTCTTTTTACGGCTTTAGCGATTGATTTACCAAGAGAGGTTTTTCCAACCCCCGGAGGGCCGACAAAGCATAGAATGGGTGAACGCATATCGTCTTTTAACTTCATTACTGCGAGATGTTCGATAATTCTTTCTTTAACTTTTTCAAGTCCGTAATGATCTTGATCAAGTATTTTCTGTGCTCGCTGCAAGCTATAATTACCTTTAGTAATTTGATCCCATGGAAGTTCGACAAGGGTTTCAACATAATTCATCTGAATTGAATGTTCGGCAGCAGACGGATTCATTCGTTGCAGTTTCTTCAATTCTTTCATAAATGTTTCGCCTACTTCTTTCGACCATTTTTTATTTTTTGCTTTTTTCTTTATCTCACTTATTTCCTGTTCGTTTGGAGCACCACCCAACTCTTCCTGAATTGTTTTTAATTGTTGATTTAAAAGATAATCTCGCTGCTGTTTATCAAGATCAACTTTTACTTTGCTTTGGATTTGAGTTTTAAGCTCAAGCATTTGCAATTCTTTAGTCAGGGAAGAAAGCAAAATATTTGCCCTCTCTTTTATGTCGGTAATTTCAAGTATTTTTTGTTTTTCTAAAACACTAACATTTAGGTTAGAGGAAATGAAATTGATAAGAAAAACATGGCTCTCAATATTATTAATAGCAAAAGAAGCTTCGCTGGGAATATTTGGAGAATGCTTGATTATTTGTATCGAAAGGTCTTTTAAAGAGGATAATAGAGCACCAAATCCCTTATCATTAATATCTATTTCATCATTGAAAATTTTAGTAACTTTTGCCTTAAAATAAGGTTCGGTTTGAACATATTCCAGAACTGTAAACCGGCTTTTCCCTTGAATTATGACGGTAGTACTTTCATCAGGCATTTTTAATACTTTCAAAATGTGGGCAACCGTGCCTACTTTATTCAAATCATCTTTTGTAGGATCTTCAACGTCAATATCTTTTTGTGCAATTACTCCAATAATCTTATCTTTTTTATTGGCATCTTGTATTAATTTGATAGATTTTTCTCTTCCAACAGTAATTGGAATGACTACCCCGGGAAACAATACTGTATTTCTTAATGGAAGTATGGGAATATGTTCGGGGATTTTTTCAGAATCCAATTGATCTTCTTCTTCTGACGAAAGCAATGGAATAAATTCTGCCTCACTATTAAAATCTGAGAAATTTAACATTATATTTTTAAATTCACTATTCATACTTTTTTTATTAAGTCAATTTGTCAGTAATTATTTATTGTAAAATTGCAAATTTAAAATAAAATTTGTCATTTATTTAAATATCAGACAATTATTTTGTGTTTTTTTTACTATTAATTTTCAATATTATTTAAAAAAATAATTTTTTAACAATGTCAAGTAATATGCCAAAACAAAATTAAAAAAAATAAAACTTCAAACCCATAGTTATTCTATTGAAAATATATAGTTTATTCACAGTTTTAAAAAATATTTTAATCTGTCGGCAAATGGGAGATGATTTTTATTTTAATGATTTTTACGATCAAATTAAATTTTATAAAATAAAAAACCATAAGAAATGAAGTTACAACTCTAATTAAGAACTAATGAATATAAATTTTTCCTTTGGTATAAAGATACCATATCTTAGAATGTAAATTTTCCTTCCTTCACCTCAAAATAAATTTTAACAAATGCTTTCGAGCTTTAATATTTGTATCTTTGCGAAAGTAAAATAAAGATTTAACAACTTTGTAAATGAAGGTAAAGTTTGATTTTTTAGCTAAATCTTTAAGTAAAATATATGATTTTTAAGATGGATTTTGAATTAATTACAAAGCAGGTTTGCGAATTATCACTGGAAGTTGGTGAATTCTTAAAAAAAGAAATTCACAATATTGCCCCAAATGATATTGAGGAAAAAGGAAAGCATGATTTCGTAACTTATGTTGACAAGACATCTGAGAAAAAAATTGTTGAAAAGCTTTCAAAAATATTACCAGAAGCAGGGTTTATAACTGAAGAAAACACTACTTCAATTAAAGGTAAACGCTTCCAATGGATTATTGACCCACTTGATGGAACAACAAATTATATTAACTCAATTCCTTTATATTCAACAAGTATTGCACTTCTTGATAGGGAAGAAATCGTTGCAGGAGTTATTAATGAGGTTAATTTGAATGAATGTTTTTACGCATGGAAAAATAGCCCTGCTTTTCTAAACGAATCAGAAATTAAAGTAACTAAAACAAATTCACTCAACAATGCTTTGCTTGCAACAGGTTTTCCATATTATGATTATAGTAGATTGAATGAATATTTGGAATTATTTAAATATTTAATAGAAAACACAGCCGGAATCAGGCGCCTCGGATCGGCTGCCGTTGATATGGCATGGGTTGCTTGTGGACGTTTTGATGGCTTTTATGAATACGGACTAAGCCCCTGGGATGTAGCTGCCGGTACTATTATTGTAAATCAAGCGGGGGGTGAAAACAGCGATTTCGCGGGAGAAAATAATTTTATTTTCGGAAAAGAAATCATCTCAACAAACTCAAAAATTCATAAAGATTTTAATAAATTGTTATTAGAATTTTTTGTATAAATTAAATTTATTTTTAGCAATATAAATATGGATAAAAATAGCACAGACATAAAAGAGTTGAATAATAGATTGAGGACGAAGGACAGTCCTGTAAGAAGTATTCTTAAAGCATTTAGTTGGAGAATAATAGCAACATTTACAACTTTTGTTATCAGTTATATAATTTTCAGAAGATATACTGAACGAACAGTTGATGAAAGTATTGAAAATGCAACTCTTATTGCCAGCATAGAGTTTTTTGCGAAAATTCTTTTTTACTATTTACACGAGAGACTTTGGACAAATATTCGATGGGGAAAGTATTGGAGAAGAACTTATTGGAAAAGTCAAGCATGGAAAAAATTATATAATAAAAAACACTCGGAAAACAAAAACAATTAAATTTAAATCAATTACCCAAATATAAACAAATGAAAAAGAAGTATTTTTTGATGATTTTTGTATTTGTATTTGTAAATACAATTACAAATCAAGTAAATGCCGATGATATTCGAAAGGATAAAGAAAAAAAAATAAAAGTCTTTAAATTTGATATTAAAGAAGAAATTGCACCACCAATTTGGCGAAAAACGAAAAATGCTTTTCAACAAGCAAAAGATACTAATGCCGATCTGATTTTGATTCACATGAATACTTACGGCGGAATGCTTGATGCAGCCGATTCGATAAGGACAATTATTTTGCATTCAAAAATACCTGTTTATGTTTTTATTGATAATAATGCTGCTTCTGCAGGTGCGTTAATATCAATTGCCTGTGATAGTATTTATATGCGCTCGGGAGCAAATATAGGAGCAGCTACCGTTGTTGATCAAACCGGTAAGCCACTTCCCGATAAGTATCAGTCGTATATGCGTTCAATGATGCGATCAACAGCCGAAGCTAAAGGCCGTGATCCTGAAATAGCCCAGGCAATGGTTGACCCGAGAATTTATATTGAAAATATCAGTGATACAGGTAATGTTTTGACATTCACCACTTCGGAGGCAATAAAAAATGGATATTGCGAGGGGAAAGCAGAAAACGTTCAGGAAGTTCTAATTGATGCAGGTTTAAATAATTACGAAATAATTGAGCAAAAGTTAACATCAATGGATAAGTTTATTGGTTTTCTAATAAATCCGATGATTAGCGGAGTTTTGATTATGATAATAATTGGTGGAATTTATTTTGAGTTACAATCGCCGGGAGTTGGATTTCCGATTGTTGCTTCAATAATTGCAGCATTGTTATATTTTGCACCTCATTATGTTGAAGGGCTTGCAAATAATTGGGAAATATTGATTTTTATTATAGGAGTAATTCTGGTAGCAGTCGAAATTTTTGTAATTCCCGGATTTGGAGTGGCCGGTATTGCTGGAATAATGTGTATTATCATTGGACTCACACTTTCAATGGTGCAAAACTTCGGATTTGATTTTACATATATAAATTATATTGAATTAATAAAAGCCTTCTTTATTGTTATAATTGCAACTTTTGTTTCGCTGATTTTGTCATTTTATTTAAGTAAGAAAATATTTACTTCTACGGTTTTTGGGCAATTGGCACTTGCAAGCACTCAGCAAGTTAAAAATGGATTTACTTCAGCCGATGCCGAATATTCATCAATGATAGGAAAATTCGGATATGCAAAAACAATTCTCAGGCCAGCCGGAAAAGTTGAAATTGGAGGCGAAATTTTTGATGCAACTGCCGAATCAGGATTTATTGATGAAGGTAAGAAAATTGAAGTAATAAGATATGAAACAGGACAGCTTTTTGTCAGGAAAACTTAGTTTAGGGCTGACATGGGAAAAATAGAAATAAGTGTATTGAGGTATATGGGTATAAAGGTATAAGGGAAACGCCCCTATACCTTTATACCCTTATACCCATATACCCCAATCCCCTAATTTTATGTATTAAAAAAACTACAAATGGAAATTCGCATTGCAATAACAAAGGAAGACATTACTAAACTCAAAGTAGATGCTATTGTAAATGCAGCCAATACCTCGCTTCTTGGTGGGGGAGGAGTTGACGGAGCGATTCACAGGGCAGCGGGTTCCCAACTACTTGAAGAATGCCGAACTTTAAACGGATGCCTGACCGGAGAAGCTAAAATAACAAAAGCTTATGATCTTCCGGCAAAATTTATTATTCATACAGTTGGCCCCGTTTGGAGAAAAGATTCAGCTAAAGTTGACGATCTTTTAGCAGGTTGTTATAGAAACAGCCTTACGATTGCAAAAGAAAATAATTGTAAAACTATTGCTTTTCCAAATATCAGCACAGGTGTTTATCATTTTCCTAAAAAAGCAGCAGCCGAAATTGCTGTTAAAGAAGTGAAGAAATTTCTTAAAAATGACAGTTCAATTGAAAAAGTGATTTTTGTTTGTTTCGATTTTGAGAATTACAATATTTACGAAGAATTATTAGGTTTGGTTTAATATGAAAATCACTTATTCCTAAATTATGACAACATTTGACAAAATAAAATCAAAAAAAGATGCGCAAAAAAATAGAAAAAGAAATTCTTGATACAATGAGTAAGAATCCCAATAATTGGAAAGGAATTTTCTATGTTAATCCTAAAGACTCAAGAATAATAGTACCTAAACTAAATCAGTCATTAGGGTGGACTCTAAATTTTGGAAACAAATTCGCATTTATAGGTTTAACGGCAATAATTTTGATTATTGTTGCTTCTCAAATTTTCTTTTAATTCAAATCCACAAATAAAATTAGAGTTTAGTCAAGCCTTGGCTAAACTCTGTTGTTTTAGCATAACTATTTGTTGTTACAGAAATCAAGCCCTGACTTACTGACTGTTTTTCAGAATAATTAATCGAAATTGTTTTTCCCACAATATTATATTTTATCACTATGCCTTTTACGATGCAATATAGTTAATGGTTTATATTTAGCCTATATACATCAAATTTTTTCTATATTTCCCACAAACCGACATAAATTTTTTCATATAAATTTACACAAACATATGAAAAAATTTATACGGAGGTTCCCTCTGTCCTATTTATTTCAATTTTTTTTCAGAGGAAATATAAAAATTATTTATAAATATCTAAATATTATTTTGAGTGTTGTTGGCAATAATGTTGATTACTTACACATCATCTTTTAAAAGTTTTGTTTTATTTCGACGAGAACGGAAAAAGGAAATTTCATAAAATCCGTAGAGCGGATTAAATATGAATAGCCCTGTACGCAGTGCAGGGAATGATAAGGCCAATACAAAATTTTAAATCCTAAAGGGATTCAATCAAAACATATTACAAAGCCTCAATCACAAAATATTAATTCTGATTTAATTAACTCCTTTGGAGTTATTTGTGTGTTATTCACTGTTTTAGCCACAGGTTCCATTTATAGATGCTATGCAAAAAAAAACGGCTATAACAATGTTTTGTCATAACCTTTTAAATTTCAAGTCGGGGTAGTCCGTACGGATGACCTCCTTGTTACCAAGTCGGGGTAGCAGCACTACAACCTATAAGAATCAATGCAATATAAAGAAAAACTGAAATTATCT
>JAEINX010000109.1 GCA_016342645.1 Bacteroidales bacterium
CTTTAATGCTTTTTCAAGAATACTTTTGATGTATTCTACCGCAGCCTGAGTAAATCGTTTATCAATAGCTTGTTTGGAAATGTTTATTTGATATCGCAACTTTAATTGTATCGCCAATTCATTCAGACTTAACTCTTCATGATTAAAGTGAGTAAACAACAAAATATCAAGAAACTTCCAGCCGGAAAGTTTACTTGTTCGTTGTACAAAGCCAAGACTTTTGGCCAACTTTTCGATCTCAGCCTCAGTTATCAATTTTGAAATTTCGTTGCTGAGTTTGTGCCCGATGGACTTAAAATCTAATGTTCTTATACCTATGGTAGGCTGGGAATTTAACTGCCAATTTTGTTAAGTTGACGGCTATGGATGGCATCCCTGTAGAAAAGTTTAGAGAGTAACAGTCATACATTGAACATCATAAGTGATGCCATCCCTATCCCAAGATTTCATCATTTAACTGAAAGTTTTAACTTTCCTCCATGTCAGGTTTAAGTAAAAGGGAAGGAAAAGAAGTGAAATTTGCTATTAAAAAAAGACGAAACATTTCAAAATGCAAATATTTTTCTATATTTGAAAAATTAATTTTTATAAAATATTATGAATTACGAAATTTTACAAATAGAAATAAAAGAAGAAATAGCGATAATTACAATCAATAGGCCAAAAGCGTTAAATGCTTTAAATACAAGGTTTTTTAATGAAATGGATGAAGCAATTGAATCCATTTCAAAAAATAAAAATATTAGAGTATTGATAATTACCGGTGAGGGTAAGGCATTTGTAGCCGGTGCCGATATCGCCGAAATGGTTAATATGACTCCCGAACAGGGAACTGCTTTTTCAAAAAAAGGACAAAATACTTTCAATAGCATCGAAAATTTGAGAATACCTGTAATTGGTGCTATAAACGGCTTTGCTCTTGGTGGCGGACTTGAATTGGCAATGGCTTGTGATTTCAGAATCGCCAGTTCAAAAGCAAAATTCGGGCAACCGGAAGTTAATCTTGGAATGATACCGGGATATGCAGGTACTCAAAGACTCACGCGTCTTGTTGGCCCGGCAGATGCTTTGTATCTTTTAACAACAGCCGAATTAATTAAAGCTGATGATGCATTAAGAATAGGCTTGATACAAAAAATTGTTGAACCTGAAGAATTGATTGAAGAGGTAATTAAAATTGCCCAAATAATTGCTTCCAAAGGCCCTAAAGCAATTGAAAAAGTTAAATATGTAACCCGAAAAGGATTGAATATGGATTTTGAAAAAGCCTGTGATCTTGAAGCTGATTATTTCGGAACACAATTTAAAGATGAAGGTGAAGAAGGGATGAGGGCTTTTCTTGAAAAACGAAAACCGGAATGGAAAGAGAATTATTAGAATAGGAAATATATTCAAAAATGTAACAATTTAACAATTGTTCGTAGAATATTAAAAAAAAATTGACGAAAATAAATTAAATAAATAATCATCCAAAAAAGAATAAAAATATGACTTATGACGAAAAACTCAGAAATGTAACAGTGCTCGGTGCTGCCGGAAAAATGGGGAGCGGAATACTGTTGCTAACTGCTGTTGAAATGGCTGAGCTAAGCCTGAAGCCTGAAAACAAATCAAAAACTTTTGTTTTGAATGCCGTTGATCTTTCAGATGAAGGTCTTGCTGGTTTGATGAAGTATTTGAAAGTTCAGCTTCAAAAAATTGCTGAAAAAAAAACAGTCTATCTACGAAAAGTTTATGCTGATCGTGCTGATTTGATTGAAAATGGTGAAATTATTGAGCAATATATTTTTGATGTGATGAACATTGTTCGCCCGCAAACAAAAATTGAAGCAGCTTACGATTCAACATTAATTTTCGAAGCAATCAGCGAAAACAAAAACCTGAAAGTAAAATTGCTTTCTCAAATCGACACAAACAATAAAAACAATCCATGGTATTTTACCAACACTTCTTCCGTACCAATTAATCTAATTGATAATGAAGCTAAACTCGGTGGTAGGATTCTCGGATTCCATTTTTACAATCCTCCTGCTGTTCAAAAATTAGTTGAATTAATTAAAACAGACAATTCGTCTGAGGAAATGGTGGAGTTTGCGAAAGCTTATGCAAAAAGCCTTGGAAAAATTATTGTTCCATCAAACGATTTTGCAGGATTCATCGGAAACGGACATTTTATGCGCGATGCCATGCACGCAATCACCGAAGTTGAATCATTATCAAAAGATGTTCCTTTTGTTGAAGCTGTTTATATGATTAATAAAGTAGCTCAGGATTTTCTTGTCAGGCCAATGGGAATTTTTCAATTAATTGATTATGTCGGAATTGATGTAGTTAGTTTTATTATGAATGTAATGAATCCATTCCTTGACGATGAGGAGCTTTACAGCCCCTTGCTTATCAAATTGATGGAGGCAGGTGTGAAAGGAGGCCAAAATTCAAACGGTTCACAAAAAGACGGTTTCTTTAAATATGAGAAAGGTGCTCCTGTAGCTGTTTACGATCCTGAAAAAAAAGAATATCATTCAATTTCCGAATTTAAGGAAAAATGTGATGAAAAATTAGGTCCCTTACCTGACTCAACGGTTTCGTGGAAATCAATTATTAGGCGCCGTGATAAAGAAGAATTACTTGAAAAATTCTTTACATCCTTGAAATCACTTCAATCTCTTGGTGCCCGTCTTGCCATAAAATACGGTAAGCGTTCTAATGAAATAGGAAAAGTTCTTGTTTCAACCAAAGTTGCTCATAACGAAAATGATGTTAATACGGTTATGTTAACAGGATTCTTTCATGCTTATGGCCCTGTAAATAGCTTTTTTAACTAATTATTAAATAATATTTTAACTTAAAAAATTAAGAAATGAAAAAATTAAGAAAAAAAATATATATGGCAGCCGGATACAATACAATATCAATTGGAACAGGAAGAAAGGAATTCCATCCCAAAAAACCTCGTCCGGGGCTTGAACATTATATTAAAGAAGCCGGCCAGGCAACTCTAAAACAAATTGGTGGAGCAAAAAATGTTGATGAAGGTGCAATAGGTAATTTTATGGCTCCTCGTTTTAACAAACAAGGACATATAGCCGGACTTATTCCTATGATTGATGATGGTTTGGAATATAAGCCATGTATTCGTACCGAAGGCGCTTGTGCCTCAGGAGCTTTAGCTTTAATGAGTGGAATTAAATCGGTTTTGGCCGATACTGCCGATGTTGTTCTTACAGTTGGCGTTGAAGTTCAAAATACTATGAAAGCAATTTACGGTGCCGATGTTTTGGCAGGTGCAGGCTGGTTCCAAAAGCGAAAAGATGGCCATGCTTATTTTTTCCCGGGTCAATTTAGTAATAGGGCAGGAGCATACTACGAAAAATACGGAATGGAATATGCACGTAAAGGTATGAGGCGTTGGTTCAGAAATGCTATTGAAAATGCAAGACTTTGTCCGACTGCTCAGGAATATCACAATTCGGTTAAAGACCTTGATGCACTTTATGACAAATTAAAACCTAATGGAAAAGCTTTCGTCGATAATTTGTCGGTTCTTGATTGCTCAAAAGTTTCCGATGCGGCTTCGGCTATTGTAATTTGTTCGGAAGAAGGTTTGAAAAAAGTTGGAATTCCAAAAGATCAGGCTGTGGAAGTTTTGGGTTGGGCTCAAGTTGAACGAAATTTAACAAATGATCCTCCTGATTTAAAAGAAGTTACGGCAATTAAAAAAGCTGCAAAAGAAGCAATTGAATCGGCTGGAATTACAATTAATGATCTGGCTACTATCGAAGTACACGATTGCTTTTCTATTGCCGGAATATTAGCCACAGAAGCTCTCGGGTTTGCCGAACCGGGCAAAGGAGCACAGTTTGTTGCTGATGGACATACTGCCCGTGACGGAAAAATCCCTTTAAATACAACCGGGGGATTAATCGGGTGGGGACATCCTACCGGAGGAACAGGTGTTCACCAAGCTGTAACTATTTGGGAACAACTTACCGGAAAAGCCGGTGAAGCACAAATAGAAATCCCAAAAGACCGCCCTTATGGAATGACTATTAATATGGGTGGAGATGATGTTACAGTTGTAGCAATTATTTATAAAAGAGGATAATAGATAATTTATTATTTCTTATTGTTTATTCTTGATTAAAAATTGGAAATTTGAATTTGATTTAAATATTAAGTTTGAATTTCCAATTCTTATTTTATTTTGTATTTTAGCCTCAATCTTTTTATAATAAAATATATTTTATCAAATTAATATTCAATAAAATGAAAAAGTTTGCCATAATATTAGCCGGAAATGGTGTTTATGACGGTGCAGAAATTCAGGAAGTAGTTCTCACCATGTTAGCAATAAAGCAACAATCATGCGATTATCAGTGTTTTGCCCCCGATATTCCACAACATCATGTCATTAACCATTTAAATGGTGAGGAAATGAATGAAACTCGAAATGTATTAATAGAATCGGCCAGAATAGCAAGAGGCGATATTAAAAACTTATCTGAATTTAATGTATATGATTTTGATGCCTTGATTTTCCCTGGTGGATTTGGTGTTGCAAAAAATTTATGTTCTATTGCTTTCGATGGTGCAAAAGCTTCAGTGAACGAAGAAGTTTCAAAAGCAGTTATCAAAATGCATAAAAATAAAAAGCCAATTGGTGCACTTTGCATCGCTCCTGCTTTGATTGCAAAAATAATTGGTAACGGGCTTAATGTTACTGTTGGCCAAGATGAAGCAACTGCCAATACTATTGAACAAATGGGAGCTATTCACATTGAAACCGATCATGGTGATGTTGTTTTAGATGAAGAAAATCTGATTTTTACAAGCCCTTGCTATATGCTTGATGCCAATATTTCTCAAATTTATGATGGAGCTTATAATACGGTTGAAGCTATGATAAAAATGATGGATTAGGCTTCTAAAACTCATTTAATGAATAAAATATCAAAGCTTTTTAACATAAAATATCACATTATTCAGGTAGGAATGATTTGTTGCAATGGATGAAAACCGGCAATGGCAGTTAGTAATTCCGGTGGAATCGCAAATGGCAGAGCAAAAGCCGGAATGTTTGAATGAGAGGTCCATGATGGTGAGGTTGAAATTACAAAAAATTAAATTTCTAAAATGAAATTTTAATTTGATATGACAAAAATTTTATTATTTTTGTCAATTAAGATGAAAAGATATTAAAAAAATATACACCATAAATATTATTATGAATTTCAATTTTACCGAAGAACAAGAAATGATTAGGCAAGCCGCAAGGGATTATGCCGAACGTGAGTTAATTAAAGATGTATTGGAACGTGACGAAAAAGCCGAATATCCGACTCAACACATAAAGAATTTATCTGAACTCGGTTTTCTTGGTATGCTTGTCGATCCGAAATATGATGGCGGAGGGATGGATACCGTTTCCTATGTTCTGGCTATGGAAGAAATTTGTAAAATAGATTCTTCGGTAGGGGTAATTATTTCTGTAAATAATTCCTTAGTTTGTTATGGTATTGAAAATTATGGAACTGAGGAACAGAAAGAAAAGTATTTAAAACCTTTGGCAAGAGGCGAAAAAATTGGTGCTTTTCTCCTGAGCGAACCCGAAGCAGGTTCTGATGCTACTCATCAACGGACTACCGCTGAAGATAAAGGTGATCATTATCTACTTAACGGTACGAAAAACTGGATTACAAATGCTAACTCAGGCTCAATCTATATTGTTGTTGCACAAACGCATCCGGAAAAGAAACATAAAGGAATTAATGTTTTTATTGTTGAGAAAGATAGCCCGGGTATTTCACTTGGCCAGCATGAAGATAAAATGGGAATGAGAAGCTCAGACACTCATTCTGTAATGTTTACTGATGTTAAAGTTCCTAAAGAAAATCGAATTGGAGAGGATGGTTTTGGTTTTAAATTTGCAATGAAAACCCTCGAAGGTGGTAGAATTGGAATTGCTTCACAAGCCTTAGGAATAGCTTCAGGCGCTTTCGAACGCTCAGTTAATTACGCAAAAGAAAGAAAAGCCTTTGGAACCGAACTCGCAAACCATCAGGCAATTGCTTTCAAAATTTCAGATATGGCCGTGAAAATAGAAGCTGCAAGAAACTTTTGTCTTAAAGCAGCTTGGTTGAAAGATCAGGGAAAACCTTTTGGTGTTGCAAGTGCAATGGCAAAACAATATGCAGCCGATATTGCAATGGAAGTTACTACCGATGCCGTTCAAATACACGGTGGTTACGGATATGTGAAAGAATATCATGTTGAAAGATTGATGCGTGAAGCAAAATTGACCCAAATTTATGAAGGTACATCAGAAATCCAGAAAATTGTAATTTCGCGGTCGATATTGAAAGGATAAAAAAATATATATTTTATAAATAATAATTTAAAAATACTAAATATGAAAATATTAATTTGTATTAGTAATGTTCCTGATACAACTACTAAAATTAAATTTACGGGAGATAGCACCGAATTTGATGTTGCCGGAGTACAATGGATAATAAATCCTTGGGATGAACTGGCTCTTACAAGAGCGTTGGAATTAAAAGAGAAAACAAATGGGAAAATTGAGAAAATCTCAGTTGTTTCAGTTGGTTTAAAAACTGCTGAACCCACCCTAAGAAAAGCTCTAGCCATAGGTGCCGATGAGGCTTTCCGAATCGACTGCGAGGCAAAAGATTCTAATTCGGTAGCTGCTCAAATTGCTGAAGTTGCAAAAGATTATGATATAATCATGTGTGGAATCGAAGCTAGCGATTACAATGGCTCAGCGGTTGGTGGTATGCTTTCCGAATTTTTAAATATTCCATCAGTTTCATCAGTTTCAAATTTAGATATCGAAAACAACGACATTCTAATTAGTCGAGAAATTGATGGTGGTGCAGAAATTTTAACAACAAAAATTCCTTTTGTTGCAATAGTTCAAAAAGGAATTGCAATTGAACCGAGAATTCCATCGATGAGAGGGATTATGATGGCTCGTAAAAAACCATTGAATGTTGTTTCGCCAATAGAAGTTGAAAATTTAACCGAATTTGTAAGTTTTGAATTACCACCTTCAAAGGCAGCATGTAAGATGATTGATGCCGAAAATGTGAAAGAATTGGTTGATTTATTGCATAATGAAGCAAAAGTTATTTAAATAATTTATTAATTAAGGAAAAAGAATAAAATATGTCAATTTTAGTATATACCGAAAACTGGGATGGAAAATTCAAAAAGCTAAGTTTTGAATTAGTTTCTTATGCAAGTGAGATAGCAAAAAAAATGAACACTTCAGCAATTGCGCTTTCAATTGGAAAAGTTGAAGAAAGCGAATTGCAAAAACTTGGAAATTATGGAGCCGAAAAAATTATTTCCGTTTCCGATGAAAAAAATAAAGTACTCGATAATCAAGCTTTTAGTAAAATTATTGCCGAAGTTGCTAATAAAGAAAATTCTGAAATCATTGTTTTTGCTCATAATAATTCGGGAAAAGCTTTAGCACCACGTGTTTCGGTTAAATTGCATGCAGGCTTGGTTTCGGGGGTAATTGCTTTACCTTCCGATTTTGATACTTTTACAGTAAGTAAAAAAGCTTTTACGGGTAAAGCCATTGCGAATGTTGTGATTAAATCACCCAAAAAAGTTTTAACACTTTCACAGAATTCATTCGGGTTAATTGAGACCGAGAATAATTCAATTATTGAAAATTTTGAACCTGAATTATCTGATACTGATTTTACTACTGAGCTAAAGGAAGTAAATAAAATTACAGGAAAAGTAATTCTCACCGATGCCGAAATAGTTATTTCGGGTGGCAGGGGAATGAAAAGTTCTGAAAATTGGGCACCAATTGAAGAATTAGCTGAATTATTAGGTGCTGCAACAGCTTGTTCTCGTCCTGTTTCAGATGAAAACTGGCGTCCACATAGTGAACATGTTGGACAAACCGGAAAAATTATTGCCCCTAATTTATATTTTGCTCTTGGTATTTCAGGTGCAATTCAGCATCTTGGAGGTGTCAGTTCATCGAAATATATTGTTGCAATAAATACCGATCATGAAGCACCAATATTTGAGTCAGCCGATTATGGGATTGTTGGTGATGTTCATAAATTAATCCCTGAATTGATTTCAGAAATAAAGGAATTAAAAGAGACTGAGAATTAGGAAATAGGGAAAATATGGGAAATAATGGAAATAAAGGGGAAGACCGCCGAAATACCTTCATACCTTTATACCCCTATTTCCCTTATACTTTATTAAAGCTGTTTATTATCATTAAATAAAATTCCAAACTATGAGACAAGCTTTTTTAGAATTCCTTAAAAACAACATCGTATTATTTGATGGTGCAATGGGTACCGAAATTTACAGTAAAGGAATTTTTATTAATACTTGTTATGATGAATTAAATTTAACAAATCCCAAATTGATTAAAGAAATTCATCAATCATATATTGATGCAGGATCGGATGTGATTGAAACTAATACATTTGGTGGAAACCGTTTAGTTCTTCAGAAGTTTGGTTTGGAAGATAAAACTTACGAAATTAATTTTCAGGGAGCAAAAATTGCAAGAGAAGTAGCCGGTGATGATATTTATGTTGCCGGTTCAATGGGTGCACTAAATGAACGTTTGGAACCTTGGGGCTCACTCTCCGAAAAGAAAGCCAAAGAAATTTTTTCAGAACAGGCAAAGGCGCTTATTGACGGAGGTGTCGATTTTCTGATTTTAGAAACATTTTCTGATTTGCACTTAATTCAGCAAGCGATTTTGGGAATCAAAGAAAAGTTTGATATTCCGATAATTGCAAGCATGACAGTTGGAGACGATGGAAATACTTCATTTGGAACACCCTCAGATTTATTTGCAAAAAAAATTGAGCTTTGGGGAGCTTGTGCTGTTGGGCTAAATTGTAGTGTCGGGCCAAAAGTTATGCTCGATGAGGTCGAAAAAATGATTCATGCCGTAAATATTCCGATTTGCGTTATTCCAAATGCCGGAGTACCTCAGCACATTGATGGAAGGAATATTTACCTTGCTTCACCCGAATATTTTGCTCAATATGCAAAACATTTTGCTCAAGCCGGAGTAAGAATTATTGGAGGATGCTGCGGTACGAATCCTGATTTCATTAAGGCTATGAAAAAAGCCATCAAAGCCGAACAACCGAAAAAACAAACAAAAAAGCATATTGAAATTTTTTCGGAAGAAAAAAATTGTAGTGCAATTCCCACTTGCGAAAAATCTGACTTTGCAAAAAAGATTTGTGAAAAGAAATTTGTTACAACAGTTGAAATTGTTCCACCAAAAGGTTCCGATCCGTCAAAGGCAATTGAACAGGCAAAAATTTTAAAGGAAGCCGGAATAGATGCAATTAACATCCCAGATGGCCCGAGAGCTCTTTCAAGAATGGGTGCAAGCTATCTTTCGCTTCTTATCCAACAAAATTCTAAAATTGATGTAATTCAACATTATACTTGCCGCGATAGAAACCTCTTGGGAATGGTTGGCGATCTTCTCGGTGCTTATGGTGCAGGAATAAAAAACGTTTTACTCGTAACGGGCGATCCGCCAAAAATGGGTTCATTTCCTGATGCAACTGCCGTTTTCGATGTCGATTCTATTGGCTTGACCAACCTTGCTTACTCATTAAATTGTGGAAGAGATTTAGGTGGAAATCAATTAGCTAATTCAACCGGATTTTTAATCGGGGTCGGAGTAAATCCGGGAGCCATTGATTTGGATTACGAAATAGAAAGATTTGAGAAGAAAGTCAAAGCCGGAGCTGAATATGCTATTACTCAACCTGTTTTTGATAGTAAGATTTTTTTTGATTTTCTTAAAAAAGTAGAAAATATCAAAATTCCTATCATTGCCGGAATTTGGCCTTTGGTAAGTATCAGGAATGCTGAATTTATGAATAATGAAGTTCCCGGAGCATCTGTTCCCGATGAAATTATGAAAAGGATGCATGCCACCAAAACTAATGAAGAAGCCCGAATGTTAGGCTTGCAAATTGCCCGCGAAACAGTTGCAGAATTAAAACCTTATATCTCCGGAGCACAGATTTCTATGCCATTTGGAAATGTTAAATATCCAATTGAGGTTTTGAAAGATGTCTTATAATCCCAAAGAAATGGAAATCAATTCGGCAATATCATAATTTTTCATTTCCTCGGTTTTGTTTTTGTATTTGATTCCGTCAGTCATCATTACCATACAAAAAGGACAGGCAGTTGCAACAATATCTGCTTTAATGTCGATAGCTTCTTCAATTCTTTCAAGAAAAATTTCTTTATCGCCTTTTTCGGCTTCTTTAAACATTTGTCCACCGCCTGCACCACAACAAAGTGCAAATTCTTTATGATGTTTCATTTCAATTTTCGTTGAAGGAATTGCATTCAAAACATCTCTCGGTGCTTCATATTCATCATTTCCTCTGCCGAGATAACAAGGATCATGAAAAGTTATTTTTTTATTTTTGAAGATATTTGAATCAATATTAAGTTTTCCTTCTTTTATTAATTTCGATAAAAATTGTGAGTGATGAATAACTTCATAATTCCCACCATATTTCGGGTATTCGTTTTTTAAAGTATTGTATTCGTGAGGGCAACAAGTTATTATTTTTTTCACTTCATACGAATTCAATATTTCAATATTTGTCATAGCCTGCATTTGAAACAACATTTCATTTCCGGTTCGGCGAGCAACATCGCCGCTATCCGATTCTTCTGTTCCTAAAACTGCATAGTCAATTTTCAGGAATGTTAGAATTTTAACAAATTCTCGAATAACTTTTTTGTATCTATCGTCAAAAGCACCGGCTGAACTTACCCAAAAAAGACATTCTGGTTTTTTGTTTTGAGCTACTAAATCAGCCATTACAGGCACTTCTATTTTTATTTTATTTTCAGTATTCATATTTAATAGTATCTATTAATTATTATAAATCTTTCAGATTTAAACCAGCACTTTTAATTATTGCCCAAAACGTACCTTTTGGTAAATCCTTTTTATGAACCGGAACAACAACCCGTTTGCCTGTATTTTTATTGAAATAAATAAAATGACTACCTTTTATTCTATCTTGAACAAATCCATTCTTTAAAAGAATTTTGACTATTTCTTTTGGTGTAAAAGACGGGATCTTGCTCATGTTTAAATTGTAAGATGGTATTCAAACGTATTTTCCTCAGATGGAATATCTTCCTTATGTTCAAGCAAGCTTTCTAAATATAAACTAATCGCTTCTTTCGCCATTGTAATTGATTCGTCAATAGTTTCTCCATAAGTGATACATCCTGGCAAAGCTGGGACATTAACAGTATATCCACCTTCAGGTTCTTTGTTTAATAATATTCTATATGTATGTTTCTGATTCATTACTTGTCTATTATTTTATACAAAAATACAATAATTAATTTGTTAAAGTGTGGCATAATATTATTTCGCAAATAAAGATTTAAATTCTAAAATTTACACATTTTCATTAACATACAATTCCTCTGCCCACAACATCCTGTCTTCAGGTGAAAACTGCCAGGGTGCTCCATTGTTTTCAATATTTGTAAACATGGAATTTATAGGTGCTGGAGCTGCTGCTTCTTCCAGCACAAGAAAGCGTCTCAATTCCATAATTATTGATAATGGTTCAATGTTTACAGGACATTCGGTTGCACAGGCATTACATGTAGTGCAGGCCCATAATTCTTCGGGTTGAATAAAATCAAATAATGTTCTTTTGTCAATATCCTCATCTTTAGCTTTTCTGATTGACTCGAGTTTGTCGCGGACATCCATCATAATTTTCCGAGGTGAAAGTAATTTTCCGGTAATATTTGCCGGGCATCTCGAAGTACATCGCCCACACTCTGTGCAGGAATAGGCATCCATGAGATTTTTCCAGGTGAGGTCTTCAATATTTTTTGCACCAAAAACTATTTCTTCAGTTTCGCATTCTTCTTCAGGTGTTTCAAATGATTCGTCGAACATCAGTTTTACTTCTTTTGTTATTGAGGGCATATCCGACATTTGGGCTTTTGGTTCCAATCTTGAATACCAAACGTTTGGAAAAGCCAAGAACACATGAAAATGTTTTGAGTAAGGAATATAATTAAGAAAAACTAAAACACCGATTATATGAAACCACCAGCCAAAACGTTCAAGGAAAATAAGGGTGTTTGTTGATAATCCTTCAAAGAGCGGAATAAATAATCCGCTTAATGGGAAATCACCAACATTAACATAATGATCGACAAGACGTTCTTGCAAAATGCTGTCGCAGGCGTTCATCATAAAAATTGCTGACATTAGGAAAACTTCGGTAATTAAAATAATGTTGGCATCGGAACGTGGCCAAGTAGTCATTTCTTTGCTCCAAAATCTTTTGACTCTAAGAATATTACGCCGAACTAAAAAAGTAATACAAGCTAAAATTACCGATAAGGCAAATAATTCGAATATTGTAATTAATATGGGATATAAATTTTCGGTAAATGAAAATATTCGGTGAGAACCCCAAATTCCATCAATAAGTATTTCCAACATTTCAACGTTAACAATTATAAAACCGAAATAAACAAAAATGTGTAAAATACCGACAAGGGGCCGAGATAACATCTTTGATTGCAAAATAGTTACTAAAAACATTAACTTCCATCTTTTTGGTTTTTGGTCGGATAAATCCAAATCTTTTCCACGATTAATATTTCTAGTAATGGTTTTTACATTTTTATAGAAAAATAAAATTGCAGCAATCAAAAGAAGTATAAAAATAATATTTGGAATCATAATATTTTGTGTTTGAGTTTTTAAATCATTAAATAATTCTAAATTTAATAAGTTTCAAAAAAGAGTAAAATTATTAAAATTTATATACAAATTTTACAAAAGTGTAAAAAATCCTAATTAATTTTGAATCAAATTGATTAATTATTTTATTTTTGTAAATTAAAAAGTTGGTTTATATACCATAGAATGATTTTTTGCACACAATATTTTTGAATTTAAGTGGGGCAAGATTCATTATTGAAAAGCAGAAAGTATAAATGCAATTATTTTTTATTTATTAAACTTTCTGTTAAATAAAAAAATATTTGTTGATGAAAGAAAGAAAATTATACAAACCCAAAAATCATATCAGAATTGTTACGGCTGCTTCATTGTTTGATGGCCATGATGTTGCAATAAATATTATTCGAAGAATTTTGCAATCAACAGGAGCTGAAGTAATTCACCTCGGACATAATCGCTCTGTAAAAGAAATAATTGATTGTGCTATTCAGGAAGATGTTCAGGCAATTGCGTTGACATCTTATCAGGGAGGGCATATCGAATTCTTTAAATATATGTATGATCTTTTATTGGAAAATGATTGCGGACACATAAAAATCTTTGGGGGTGGGGGAGGAGTGATTCTTCCTGAGGAAATTGATGAGCTTCATTCTTATGGAATTGTAAGAATATATAGCCCTGATGACGGACGAAAAATGGGTTTGCAGGGAATGATAAATGATATGTTGGAAAAATCGGATTTTCCTCTCGGCATACTTAATAAACCAACGATAAAAAAAATAAAAGATAAAGATTCTAAAACACTTGCAAATATTATTTCTGCATCCGAAAACTTCCCTGAAACTACAAAAGAAGTATTTAGTAAATTTGACTTTTCGAAAATAAAAGGCATTCCGATTTTAGGAATTACAGGAACGGGAGGGTCGGGAAAATCATCTCTTGTTGATGAAATTGTTAGGAGATATCTTGAAGATTTTTCTGAAAAAACCGTAGCAATTATTTCGGTCGATCC
>JAEINX010000110.1 GCA_016342645.1 Bacteroidales bacterium
TGAACTCGGCTTTTCCATATAAAAAATAATTAATATTATTTTAATACTCTAAGTTTGCCATACGTTTATAATTATTATATCGCCACTCAGCATCCGATTTAGCTATTTTAAATAGTTTAACAGCTTCTTCGGGGAAGGTTTTTTGTAAGATTGTATATCGATTTTCCGATTTAAGAAAATCTTCAAATTTACTCCAATCCGGTTCTTTCGAATCAAGTGTGAAAGGATTTTTTCCTTCAGCTTCTAATAGAGGATTATATCGATAATTATGCCAGTAGCCTGATTCAACAGCGTGTTTTTCTTCGTCTTGTGAATGTCCCATTCCTGCCTTAATTCCATGAGCAATACACGGAGAATAAGCAATAATTAATGATGGGCCGGGATAAGCTTCTGCTTCTTTAATTGCTTTAAGGTATTGGGCTTGGCTTGCTCCCATTGCCACTTGTGCAACATACACATATCCATAAGTCATTGCCATAGCACCAAGATCTTTTTTACGTTTCTTCATTCCTGAGGCAGCAAATTTAGCAACAGCACCGACAGGAGTTGATTTTGAGGCCTGGCCACCTGTATTAGAATAAACTTCGGTATCCAAGACCAGAACATTAACATCCTCGCCTGATGCAAGTACATGATCCAATCCTCCGTAACCAATATCATAGGCCCATCCGTCTCCTCCGAATATCCAAATTGATTTCTTAACAAAATACTGTGAAAGAGAAAGTAATTCTTTTGCTAAAGGACTTGATTCGTTCTTCAGAACTTCAATAACTTTTTCCGAAGCAATTACTGATTGTGCAGCATTATCTTTTGCAGCTAACCATTCCTTCATTGCTTCTTTAGTTTCTTTTTCCAAGTAAGTTTCCAAAGCCAAGTTCATCTTTTCCGAAATACGAGATCGAAGCTTTTTCACTCCAATTGCAAAACCAAAACCATATTCAGCATTATCTTCAAATAATGAATTTGCCCAGGCTGGCCCGTGCCCGCTTCTTAGATTCGGACAATAGGGTGTTGCAGGAGCTGATCCTCCATAAATTGAAGAACAACCGGTTGCATTTGCAATCATCATTCTTTCACCAAACAATTGCGTAATTGATTTTATATAAGGTGTTTCTCCACAACCTGCACAAGCACCGGAAAACTCAAATAAGGGTTGTGCAAATTGACTATTTTTAACACTTTTATCTTTTGGTAATACCTCATCTTTATACCCAACTTTGTGGTGCATATATTCCCAACGTTCAGCTTCGGCCAACTGAGTTTCTAAAGGTTTCATCACAAGAGCCTTGGTTTTTGCAGGACAAGTATTTGCACAAACTCCACAACCGGTGCAATCAAGTACGCTTATTTGTATCTTGTATTGATATTCTTTTGTTGCTGCAACACCTTTTATGGTTTTCGTTCCTTCTGGAGCATTTGCAACCTCTTCCTCTGTAAGCAAGAATGGGCGAATTACAGCATGAGGACAAACAAAAGAACATTGATTACATTGAATACAATTTTCGGGTTGCCATTCAGGCACGTTAACTGCAATACCGCGTTTTTCATAAGCGGAGGTGCCGGAAGGAAATGTTCCGTCTTCGGCTCCAACAAATGCACTTACAGGTAGTTTGTCACCTTCTTGAGCCACCATTGGTTCCATAATGTTTCTTACAAAGGCAGGAAGGTTTCTATCATCTTTTACTTCCTTAACCACAATATCTTTCCATTCGGTGGGGATTTCAATTTTCACAACTTCACCACCTATCATCACAGCAGCAAAATTCATGTTAACTATGTTTTCACCTTTTTTCCCATAAGATTTTACAATTGCTGCTTTCATTTCTTTAACGGCATCTTCGTAAGGAATTACTTCTGCAACTTTAAAGAAAGCAGATTGCATAATTGTATTTGTTCTTTCGCCAAGTCCTATTTCTTCGGCAATTTTTGTTGCATTGATCATATACATTGAAATATTATGCTCAGCAAGATATTTTTTGATATGATCGGGTAAGCGTTTTTTTGTTTCTTCTACGTCCCAAATGCTATTTAGCAGGAAAGTACCCCCATCTTTTAATCCGGCAAGCATATCATATTTTTCAAGATATGCAGGAACATGACAAGCGACAAAATTAGGAGTTCCAACTAAATAAGGTGAGAGAATTGGATTGTCTCCAAATCGAAGATGTGAAATTGTGATTCCACCTGATTTCTTTGAATCATAAGCAAAATATGCCTGGCAATATTTATCGGTTGATTCACCAATGATTTTTATTGAATTTTTATTTGCACCAACTGTTCCGTCAGCACCGAGGCCATAAAATTTGGCTTCGTAAGTGCCTGCCGGAGCTACACTGATTTCAGGCAATATTGGAAGTGATGAACCTTTTACGTCATCTTCAATACCTACGGTAAAACGGTTTTTGGGTTTTTCAGAAGCAAGGTTTTCATAAACTGAGATCATCATAGCCGGAGTAGTATTTTTTGAACTCAATCCATATCTGCCTCCAATAATCATAGGTGCATTTTCTTTGTTGTAAAACAAATCTCTTATATCAAGGTATAAAGGTTCGCCATTAGCACCTATTTCTTTAGTACGGTCGAGAGTAGCAATTCTTTTTACGGTTTTCGGACAGGCTTTCATAAAATATTTTTCTGAAAAAGGCCTATAAAGATGAACTGAAATTAAACCGAGTTTCTCACCTTGAGCGTTTTTATAATCAATAACTTCTTTGATAGTACAAGTTATCGAGCCCATTGCTACAATTATGTTTTCAGCATCTTCTGCGCCATAGTATGAGAAAGGATGATATTCACGTCCTGTGATTTTCTTCAATTCTTGCATATAATTATCAACAACATCAGGAATATCGTCGTAGAATTTGGCGGCAACTTCTCTGGTTTGGAAATAAATATCTGGGTTTTGAGCAGTACCGCGGGTTACCGGATGCTCAGGATTAAGGGCATTATCACGAAACTTTTGTAAAGCTTCGTAATCAACTAATTTAGCAATTTCTTCCATTTCCATTGCTTCAACTTTTTGTACTTCGTGAGAGGTCCGAAAACCGTCGAAAAAGTGAAGAAAAGGAACACGTGTTTTGATTGCCGTTAAGTGAGCAACACCGGCTATGTCCATAATTTCCTGAACACTACCTGTGGCAAGCATCCCAAATCCTGCTTGACGAACACTCATAACATCACTATGATCGCCAAAAATTGACAAAGCCTGAGCAGCTAAACTACGAGCACTTACATGAAAAACACCGGGTAATAATTCACCTGATATTTTATACATATTAGGTATCATAAGCAACAAACCTTGGGAGGCTGTAAAAGTGCTTGTTAATGCACCAGATTGAAGTGAGCCGTGAACAGCTCCTGAGGCACCACCTTCAGATTGCATTTCTGAAACCTGAACAGTTTCACCAAAAATGTTTTTTCGTCCATTGGCTGCCCATTGATCAATGTATTCAGCCATATCTGAGGAAGGAGTGATAGGATAAATTGCTGCAACTTCGCTAAACATATAAGCTATGTAGGATGTGGCGTAATTTCCTTCACATGTAATGAAATTTTTCTTTTTTGTCATAATATGTTAATTTAAAAACCTTTATATGAAAATTTATTTTAATTTTTTAATTTTTTGCGAAATTAGTAAATTTAAATTATTTAATAGTAGATTTTTACTTTGTTTTGATAGTTTTATCATGTTATTTATAAGCTTTATAAATAATTTATACTATTATACAGTGAAATTAGAAAATTGTTTTCTTTTTTTTATTAGATCAAATAAAACATTTTGTATTTTTGTAAATAAAGATAATCAAAATTCAATAAAAAAGAAAACGAACTTGAAACGAAATTTGATAAATGGCTTTTTGTACTAAAGAACTTGAATAAATTAGACAGGATACCTGTAAACCTAAAGGAAAATATTTTTATGAAATTATTCGAGATTGCTGAAATAGCTAAATTAAACAAGGGGGAATTTAAGGATTATCAAGAAAGTTTAAACGCTTATAGGGATATTAAAAATTCAGTTGATACTGCACGGGAAGAAGGAAAGATGGAAGGAAAGATGGAAGGGAAAATAGAAATAGCAAAGGAAATGTTAAAAGATAAAGAATCAATTGAAAGAATTATAAAATTTACCAAACTATCACCAGAAGAAATTGAAAAATTGAGAGTTTCAAAACATTAACTCTTCTGCCGGATCCCAAAAAACTTTTTCAAAATCTATTATTTGATTTTCTTCGATTATTATTTTCTCGCTTTCAAGTAATTGTTGCATTGTATTTGTTCCTCCAAAGTGTATTTTGCCGGTTAGTAATCCTTTTCGGTTAACAACGCGATGAGCAGGAAGATTTTCAGGAAAATTCAATGATTTATTCATTGCCCAGCCAACCATTCGGGCCGATCCTTTTGAACCGAGATATTCGGCAATTGCTCCATAAGAAGTAACTCTTCCTTTGGGTATTAACTTAACGACCTGATAAACTTTTTCAAAAAATGATGGTTCTTTCATTATTAATTTGTGGCTATTTATTTTCTTTATCCATTATAAATTACAATGAGTCTATTTTAGTCTGAATTCTAAATAATTAATCGGTATCCCCTTTTTGATAAATATTTTTTCATAAAATGTTTGAATTTGTTTTATTTCATCATCAAGTATTGAATTATGAAAATCATTGGTTTTTAATAACAATTTGTGATTATTTTCCTCAATGATTTCCAAAGTATAATTGAAAAGGTCAATATTATCGGTTTTTAAATGAATAATCCCATCAGGTTTCAAAATATTATTATAAATGTTTAAAAATCTTGGTGATGTGAGTCTTCGCTTTGAAATTTTGGGTTGTGGTTCGGGGAATGTAATCCAAATTTCACTAAGCTCGTCTTGTAAAAAAAAATGTTCAAGCAGTTCAACGCGATGACGAATAAATCCAACATTTTTATACCCATTTTCAATAGATGTTTTACAACCCCGCCACATTCTTGCGCCTTTAATATCCATTCCGATATAATTATTTTCAGGGTGCATTTTTGCTAATCCTACTGTATATTCGCCCTTTCCACAACCTAATTCAATTATTATGGGATTTTTATTCTTGAAAAAATCAGTATTCCATTTTCCTTTCAATGGAAAGCCTTTAATAAGCTCAGGATATGTCGGTTGAAAAAAATTATTGAAAGTGAAAGTTTCGGCAAAATTTCTTAATTTACGCTTCGACACAGTATTAATTATTTGATTCAGTGATTTCGCTATTTCCCATATTTCCTTTATACCTGTATGCTACTGTCTCCTATATTAAATATGAAATTGCAATTATTATTTACAATAATTTCTTATGATCTTTTGGCTTATTTTGCAAAAATCCATGCAGAAGGATTTTTGTCTTTTTTAATAATTTTTAATTGCTTTGAAGCTTCTGCTCTGTCAGAAAATTTCGAATAACTCACCCTATACAAACCATATTTATTAAGACCAACAATTTCTGAATCAAAACCCTGATTTTTTAAGTTTTCAACCAACTTTTCGGCATTTGATAAACTCTCAAACGCACCTCCGATTATAAAGTATTCTGGAATACTCTCTTCGTTTTTTACTGCTTCAGGCAATTGATCAGGTTGAACCAAATCAGATTGATCTTTTTGGAATTTTTCCTTTTCAATCGGTTTCTCAATCGGCTTTTCAGATGTTTCATAAACTTCAACAGACTTTGAGTTGTCTATCTCAACTTGCTCCTTATCTAATTGTCTTTCTTTTTCTTCATCTTGATTTGAAGTGCTTAATATTTCTTCAACTACGATAGGAGTATCTATAATTTTTTCATCTATCTTTTTCTCAGAATCATTATCCGAAATATTTTTTATGGGGAATTTATTGATATTTTTTACCAAATAATCACTCGGAGATGAATAAAGAAACGGAAAAAAATGTGCATAATTTTCATAAAGGTTTTTAACAGAATTTACATTGAAAAAACTCCAAATTAATATAGCAAGCAATGTTATAGCAATGCTTCCCCATTTTGCAGTTTTACGGAAATTTATTTTTGCAGCAAAATTTTTCCGATTAATAAAACTCTTTCCGATTTTTTCAGGTTGCGAAATACGCTTTATAGGAGGTGAAATAAAACTTGTCAGCCCAAATGAATCTGAATTATAATTATTTTTAATATCCTGCTTAAAAATAACATTCTCATTATCATCAAGAAACAAAAATCCAACATTGTGAAAGTTAATTCGTTTTCCATTTTTAAGCTCAAGAAGGCATTTTCCGGCAAATTTTTCTATTCGTGTTTTTGATTCTTTATATGATATTTTCTCTGAGTGGGCGACATGATTTACAAGTAAGCCATCATTGGTTTTTAAATGAATATTAAAAACAATTTCTTTTGAAGGAGGAGAAAAATTATGCTGTACAGGATTAATCGTTGCAGGAATTTCATTTGTGATAAACCCACCAAAATCAGGTATTACAACACATTCGTATTGAAACAATAAATCACCTATGTATTTTGATATCTTCACAAAAAATTATTTATTCATTTAACGTGCTAAAGTAGATAAAAAAGGGAAATAATTTACTTTTTTTAAAAGAATTTATTAACAAGTTCTTTTAAATTATAATTCACCTGTCTTTAACTATTTCTCAAATAATAAAATAAGAATTTATAATCTTAAAACCTTTAGCCTTTAAACTTCAGGATGTCCTCAGGAATATCAACACTATAACTTTCAAAGTCAGTGATTTCAACCTGAATAGAATATCCATTTTCGAGCCATCGCAATTGTTCTAATGATTCGGCTTTTTCTAATTTCGAAGGATTAAGTTCACAAATTGATTTCAAAATATTTGGTCGATAAGCATAAATTCCAATATGTTTATAAAATTCTGTTTCATTTATCCAATCCGTAGATTCTTTACCTCTTAAGTATGGAATTGGCGAACGGCTGAAATAGATCGCTTTTTTATCTTTTCCGAAAACTACTTTTACAACATTCGGATTAAATAAAACCTCAGTAGAAATAATTTCTTTTGCAAGGGTTGCAATCTGAACATTTTGATTTTCAAAACAAGAAACAATTTTATCAATTTGAGAAGGATTGATATAAGGCTCGTCGCCCTGAATATTTACTACAACATCAGGCATATTTGTTCCGTATAACATTTTAACAACTTCGTTACACCGTTCTGTTCCACTTTTGTGAAATTCAGAAGTCATTATCGCTTTGCCCTTGAATTTGGTGACATGATTTTTTATACTATTGTCATCTGTTGCTACAATAATTTCCGAAAGCATTTCCGATTTCATCGATTGCTCGTAAACACGTTGTATCATGGATTTACCATTAATAATTGCTAATGGTTTTCCGGGAAACCGGCTTGATGCGTAACGAGCAGGAATTATTCCAATTGCAAACATATTATATATTTATCTAAAACAAACCATGTATTTGAGCAGTAATTTTGTCAATTACCATTCCAAGGTCTTCAGGATTGTTCGTAAAGTCAATATTATCAACATCAACAATCAGTAATTTACCGATTTCGTAACCGGATATCCATGCCTCATATCTTTCATTAAGTCTTTTTAAATAGTCGAGACGGATAGAGTTTTCATATTCTCTTCCTCTTTTTTGAATTTGATTTACGAGAGTCGGGACAGTAGCTCTTAAATAAATCAGTAAATCAGGAGGCTTGACAAATTTGCTCATTAATTCAAACAATGAAGAATAATTTTCAAAATCTCTTGAAGTCATTAGATTCATTGAGTGAAGATTAGGAGCAAAAATATATGCATCTTCGTAAATTGTACGATCCTGAATAACAGTTTTTCCACTTTCACGTATATTAATTACCTGGCGAAATCGTGAATTGAGAAAATATACTTGCAAGTTAAACGACCATCTTTGCATATCTTCATAGAAATTATTTAAATATGGGTTTGTATCGACATCTTCATAATGTGCTTCCCATCCAAAATGTTTTGAAAGTAATTCAGTCAGGGTTGTTTTTCCCGAACCGATATTTCCTGCTAAAGCAATGTGCATATTATTTTTATTTTTAGGTTTTTACTACTATTTTTATGATAACATTATTTTAGGGTTCTACAATAAAATAATTTTTAATGCTAAAATGATTAAATATTTCAGAACAATTAGATATTAGATAATGAATGATTTGATTAATAAGATATTTGATTTTTTTATTTTGCATTTTTTTATTTTAGCATTCAATCATTTTAGCATTAGTTATTATTTTGACTTTTCAATATTTCGTCAACATATTTTCTATTATTCGATAAACGTGGAACTTTATGCTGACCTCCTAATTTATTTCTTATTTTCAACCAATTATAAAAAGTATTTCTCGGCAAAGATTTTACAATCGGCTGGCGCAATACCATATTATGATAACGTTTGGCTTCGTAATCCGAATTTAAGGATTTTAAAGCATTATCAAATGTTTCAGTGAAAAAATCAATGTTTTGTGGTTTGGTTTCAAATTCAATCAGCCATTCGTGGGCAGCATTCTCATTATCATTAAAATAAACCGGTGCTGCCGTATATTCATTTATTATTGCTCCACATTTTTTGCAGGCTATTGAAAGTGCATTTTCAGCATTTTCAATTATTAGTTCTTCGCCTACAGCATTAATAAAAGTTTTTGTGCGTCCGGTAATTTTTATTCTATAAGGATTTAATGAAGTAAAAACAATTGTATCACCAATTTCATAACGCCATAATCCGGCATTAGTTGAAATAACCATTGCATAATTTACTCCCTTCTCAACTTCATGAAGCGATAATGTTTTGGTATCCTTATTATCATGGCTATTCATAGGAATAAATTCATAATAAATTCCATAATCGAGCATCAGCAAAAGTTCATTAGAATTTATTTTATCCTGAATTCCGAAAAAACCCTCAGATGCATTGTAAGTTTCCATATAGTGCATTTTCGAAGAAGGAATAAGTTTCTTAAACTGTTCACGATAAGGGCTGAAATTTACTCCGCCGTGAAAGAACACCTCCAAACTTGGCCAGACTTCTGAAATATTATTTTTTCCCGTTATTTCAAGGATGCGTCTTAATAATAATATTGTCCATGACGGCACACCGGAAAGGCTTGTAACATTATGTGGTATAGTTGCATGAGCCATCTTTTCAATTTTCGTTTCCCATTCATTCATCAAAGCAAGGCTACGTTTTGGAACTCTGATAAATTCAGCCCAAACCGGCAAATTCTGAATAAGAATTGCCGAGAGGTCGCCATCATAATAATCTTCGTTATTGATCTCAGTAATTTTATGACTACCTCCCATCACTAAACCTCGGCCATCAAAAAATCCGGAAATAGGGTAATTATTACAATAAATTGACAGCATATCTTTTCCACCCTTAAAATGACATTCCTCAAGTGATTCACTACTAACCGGAATAAATTTGCTTTTACCGCTGGTTGTCCCCGATGATTTGGCAAACCATTTAATTTCAGAGTTCCATAGAATATTTTGCTCTCCTTTTCGCAACCTGTCAATATATGGTTTAAAAGTTTCATAAGTACTCACAGGAAGTCTTTCCTTAAAAAGGGGAATATTTTTTATTGTAGCAAAATCGTATTTTTTCCCGAATTCGGTATTTTTTCCACTTGCAATTAATTTTTTAAAAAGTTCATCCTGTACTTCATGCGGGTATTTCATAAAAAGTTCGATCTGGTGGAATCTCTTTTTCATCAACCATGAAAGCACAGAATTTAATAATGCCATTTTTAAATAATTTATTTATTATGGAAATTCAAAAATACAATAAATTTCATTTTTCATTTTCTCTTTTTGTAGATTTGTCAAAAAAAACTTTTTTATGATTAGTTTTCCGAACTGTAAAATAAACCTTGGGTTAAAGATTATCGAAAGACGTTCAGATGGTTTTCATAACATTGAAACTATTTTTTATCCTTTGAATTTAACAGATGTTCTTGAAATAATTAAATCACCGGATGGAATTTTTTCATTTCAAACCGGAGGAATCAAAATTTCAGGTAAAACTGAAGATAACTTATGTAAAAAAGCTTACGACATGCTTTGTAAAGATTTGCCAATTTCACCGGTGAAAATATTTTTATTCAAAAATATTCCAATTGGAGCAGGTTTAGGTGGAGGATCTTCTGATGCTGCTCACACAATTTTGTTATTAAACAAATTATTTGATTTAAAATTATCTTTGGAAAAAATGGAAGATTATGCTCGCCTTTTGGGAAGCGACTGTGCATTTTTTATCAGAAATAAGCCTGTGTTTGCATACAGTAAAGGTGATAAGTTTGGTGAAATAAAAATTAAATTAAAAAATTATTTCTATGCAATTGTTAAACCTGAAATAAATATAAATACATCAGACGCATATTTAAATATCACACCAAAACCTAATAAAAAATCAATTATTGAAATAACAAAATTACCTATCGAAAAGTGGAAGGATGAGTTAAAAAATGATTTTGAAGAAACAATTTTTCAACAATTTCCCGAAATTAAAATTATAAAAAACAAGCTTTATCAAAAAGGAGCAATTTATTCGGCTATGAGCGGAAGTGGCTCAGCAGTTTATGGGATTTTTGAAAAGAAACCTAAAATAAAAAACTTTTTTCCTAATTGTTTTTGTCAAGTAGGAAAATTATAATTTCGTAAATATTATTTTGCATAACTTACAGCTCTTGTTTCTCTTATAACAGTAATTTTAATTTGTCCGGGATAAGTCATTTCATCTTGAATTTTTTTCGAGAGATCATAAGAAATTTGTGTTGCTTCCTTATCGGAGACATTTTCGGCCCCAACAATAACTCTAAGCTCTCTACCGGCTTGAATTGCATAAGTTTTAACTACTCCCGGATATTTTAAAGCTAACTCTTCAAGCTTATTAAGCCTTTGAATATATGCCTCAACAATTTCTCGTCTTGCTCCCGGCCTTGCACCTGAAATAGAATCGCAAATCTGTACGATAGGTGAGATCAATGAAGTCATTTCCAATTCGTCGTGGTGAGCACCGATTGCATTAAATATCTCAGGTTTTTCCTTAAATTTCTCAGCAAGTTTGCTACCGAGAATTGCATGAGGCAAATCTTGTTCAATATCAGAAACTTTTCCAATGTCGTGAAGTAAACCGGCTCTTTTTGCTCTTTTGGGATTTAGGCCGAGTTCAGCAGCCATTGTTGCACAGAGATTTGCAACCTCTTTTGAGTGTTGCAGGAGATTTTGTCCGTAGGAAGAACGATATTTCATTTTTCCAATCAAACGAATCAACTCATGGTGCATTCCATGAATTCCAAGGTCAATTGTTGTACGTTTTCCTATCTCAATAATTTCTTGCTCTATTTGTTTTCGTGTTTTATTAACAACTTCTTCAATTCTTGCCGGATGGATACGTCCATCAGTTACTAATTTGTGAAGTGATAAGCGGGCTATTTCGCGTCTAACCGGATCAAATCCTGATAAAATAATTGCTTCGGGGGAGTCGTCAATAACTATTTCGATTCCAGTTAAAGCCTCTAATGCTCTGATGTTTCGGCCTTCTCTCCCAATAATTCTTCCTTTTATTTCATCATTTTCAATATTAAAAACCGAAACTGTATTTTCAATTGCATGCTCGGCAGCCGAACGTTGAATAGTTTCAATAACAATCTTCTTAGCTTCTCGTGAAGCAGTTATCCGGGCTTCTTCTACAGTGTCTTTTATATACACCATAGCTTCCGATTTGGCATCTTCTCTAAGTGTTTCGATTAGCTGTGATTTCGCTTCTTCTGCTGAAATCCCGCTAATGGATTCTAATTTCTCAATTTGTTTTGCAATCCCTTTCTCAAGCTCAATTTGCTTTTTATTGATTATATCAAGTTGATTTGTAAGGTTATTTTTAAGCGAGTTAAGTTCCTTTTGTTTCCGTTGATATTCTTCATATTTGGTTGATATAGAAGTTTCTTTCTGCTTGATTCGATTTTCATTTCTTGATATAATAATGTTTTTTTCATTAATATATTTTTCATGGTCAGCTTTGAGTTGAAGAAACTTTTCTTTTGCCTGTAAAATTTTGTCTTTTTTAATTACTTCGGCTTGATTTTTTGCCTCATTAAGAAGTAATTCTCCTTTTTTTGCAATACCTTTTCTTAGAAAAGTAATTGTTAGAAGTCCACCTGCAAAAACCGAAGCAATTGCAATAATTATGTTTGTTATTATTTCCATATTATGTTGTTATTAAAAACATAAATCAAGAATTAAAGAAAAAAACCCGCACTAACTCAGGAATTCTTGTAAATCCCAATTGACACGCATAGGGTTGCCTGATTTTTCGAACGTCCACTGTCCTATTAAAATAGAATCTCTAAAAAGAGATGAGGCCTGTCCTACATATCAATGAGCTTGACCCTAATTTTTATAATGTTGAATTTACAAAATATATGTTAGAATTAATGCGGGTATATCGTTTGTACTTTCAAAGAACGTTGCAAAATTTTAATATTAAAGATTTTCCGATAAAATTGTGTCAATTTCGTTAAGCTTTTTCTCCAGTTCATTATCTTTATATACTTCTTTTATTTCAAGCTTTTGCGAATTGGTGGCAAAATGCAATGCAACCATTGCCAATAAGTCTTGTTTATCCTGATAAGCAAAATTTTCAGAATATTCTTTTATTCTTTCATCAATGCTTTTTGTTGCCATCCTTACCACCTCTTCTTCTTTTTTGTTAATCTTTAATCTGTAAGGCCTGTCAGCAATATTTACCGATATTTTTATATGCTCCATTCTTTTTTTTCAAATGTTTGTTTTTTCGGTAAAATCTTTAATTATTTATAAATTCGATACACCTATCTATCTCTCGCACTAGTTCATTAATCCTATTTTTTGCATCTACCGAACCATTATTATGATTAAGTGATTTTGCAATTTTAAGATTTCTAAATTTTTCTTTTAATTCCTTAATTTGTTTTGTTTGTTGATCAATTATTTTATTTAAGTTATTATTTTCATTTTTTAAAATTGTTTTTTCGGCTTCTTTTTGATTATTTTTATTAATAAGTTTCTTAATCTTGTACTCAATTCCTGTAACTAAAATACTTAATTCTTTCATAATCTTAAACCAAAAATTTAGCGGTTTAACGTACAAAAATACAATTTTTGATTCAATTACCAAATCAATTAAAATAATAATTTCTTCAGTATTGATAAGATTTTGTTAGAAAGTTATCAAGTAAGTGATTAATATAAAAAAATTGTTTTGTAGGTTTAATAGTTTTTTAATAATTTTATAAAAAAATTGATTTTATGAATGAGGAATTTTTACAATACCTTTGGAGATACCATCTGTTTCAAAATCAAATTCTTTCTTCGGATGGGAAAAAGATAGAAGTTGTAAATACTGGAGAGATTAATTTTGATGCCGGCCCTGATTTTTTTAATGCAAAAATAAGAATTGACAATACGTTGTGGGCCGGAAATGTTGAGGTTCACATCAATTCATCAGATTGGTTTAAACACAAACATCATAAAAATAATGCTTATAATAATATTATTTTACACGTTGTATTTGATGATGATGCAATTGTTAGAAGAAAAAACGGAGAAATAATTCCTTGTCTTGAACTTAAGGGAAAATTCAATAACAATCTTTTTTACAGATATAATGATTTCATGCACAGCAAATCATGGGTAGCATGCGAGTCGGAAATTGTTGATGTTGATCCTTTTGTTATTA
>JAEINX010000111.1 GCA_016342645.1 Bacteroidales bacterium
ATACTTCAGAGTTTCCGGCGGGAATATATTTTTATTCTCTGATAATAGACGGAAAAGTTAGTGATACTAAGAAAATGGTGGTTGTTAAGTAATTAACATGAAAGTTCTTCTTATTCAAGGCTTGACTCAAAGTCAAGCCTTGAATAACTCAAACTGTTAACAAATTTTAAAAAAAAATGATTTTTATAGGGTTACCTTTTGCTAAAAAACAGAATTAATAGAAAAAATCATTTGATAAGATATTTTATAAGAAAACTCAGATAATTATCGGATGATTTTTTTGAAAACGTTTTTTGAAATTTTGAGATATAAAGCTAACAGGAATGTTAATATTAAAGCTATATTTACCATAGAACTAATACGAATGTAAGGATTAAGACTATGGTTTCCATAGAACCAATCCGAACATAAAGATTAAGGCTATGGTATCCATAAAGATAATCCGAACATAAGGATTAAGGCTATGATGGCCATAGAACCGCTTCGAACATAAAGATTAAGGATATGGTGGCCATAGAGCTGATCTGAACATAAGGATTAAGATTATGGTGGCCATAGAGGCAATCTGAACTTAAAGATTAGGGCTATGATTGCAATAGAACTAATATAAACATAATTATAAACTTTTATAATATAATCATATAAGCAAAAATTTATTTATTCATTAAAACACAATAATATGACAAAAAACTCTCAATGGCAGGCCGAACAAAACCAGTTCGACAACTGTACCAAAAACAGTAAAAAACGTATGCATATCATTGCAGCCGATCATGATGCAAAACTACAAGCCCAATCAACAGATAATGTTATACTTACATTTTATGATTTCTTTCATCCTAAATATATTTCATATACTTCAAAATATTCGGAATGGATGTTGGCAAAAGCTGCATACAAAGCAAGCACACGTGCAGCCGAAAACTTATGGCAGGAACTTCGCTCAGACAAGATTGAGAATTGGGATATACGCATACAGGTTATATATCGCAAGGATTCGCCTGAATATCTTGCCCTGCTGCCCAATGGCAGAGGCCCTTTCCAAACATCGGCTTATGAGCTTCGTATCTCGGCAGTTGAAACACTTATCGGAAGCATTGGCGATAATGCAACTCTTGTAGAGCTAAAGGCAGATGTGGAAGAATTTTATGCCAAGCTTGTAGCGGCACGCAATAACCAACAGGGCAAAGAAGGCCTTGTAGACAACCTCTCGCAACAATTAGAGCAGGAACGTGTGGCATGTGCACAGGCAATGTATTACACATTAGGTGGTTTGATGCAAAAGTATTATCAGAACACTGAACTGATCTCAGGTTTTTACGATATGGATAATATACGGCAGACCGGCAAAGATGAGGAAGAACCCGCCGAGCCAAATATTCTAAGTATAGAACCTTTAGAAACAAAAGAAGCAGGAATAACTTTTGACGATACAACCCGCTTTATGTTTACAAACACAGGAACAGTGCCAATTACAATATTCACAGGCGGAAGTACTCCGGAAGCACCTGAAAGTCCGTTTATCCTCGAAGCCGGCGAAGAAACCGAAAAACTTGCAAGCGAGCTTGGCGAAGCAGAAAACAGATACTTATACTTAATGAACAACAATCCCGACCTGACGGCCGGTATTGAAATACTGTTGGTTTAAGATACAGAACTCAAGAAAATTGTATTTTAAATTTTAATGGCAAACATATGTTAAGAAATGAGTGTTAATGGTTAAATTGCTATATTGTTAGATTACAACAATGTAACAATATAACAATTTAACAATATTTCAAAATAACTTAGGTATCCTTGCGAATCTTTTTTGATTATCAATATTTTTCGTAAGTTCTGTAATTATCATTCGCATTTAATAGCATCAACCGGATTAGCATTTGCAGCCTTAATTATATGGAAACTTGTTGTTGCCAATCCGATTATTATAGCCAGTAAAGCAGCTATCACAAAAGTAAGCCATCCAATTCCTATGTAATAAATAAAGCTTGTGCTTAACCAATCATTTAAACCCCACCATGCAAGCGGAGCTGCTATAACAAATGCAACTATAATAAGTACAATAAATTCTTTAAATAATTTGATAATAATACTGCTTACTGACGCACCGAGAACTTTGCGTATTCCAATTTCTTTTGATCGTTGTTCGGCAATAAACGACGATAAGCCAAGTAAGCCAAGCAATGCGATAAAAATTGAAAGAACAGAAGCAATTCTAAAAATTCGTCCGATATTATCTTCGGCTTCATACATTTCGTCTAAGGTTTTATCCACAAAATCATAATCAAATGGATTAATAGCACCGAATTCATACCATTTTTCTTCAATGAATTCCAAAGCTTTTTGACGGTTTTTTTCATCAATTCTGATAGAAAGAACATCTCGGGGGCGCTCACTCAAAAAGAATAGGATCGGGTCGATTTTATTGTGTAATGAATTATAATTAAAATCTTTAACAACTCCAATAACTTTAGTATATCTGGCGGCGGTACCATCTAAATTTACTCCAAAATCAATTTTTTTACCGATTGGCTCATCTCCCCAACCCAGTTCTTTTGCTGCGGCTTCGTTTATAATAACGCCTTCCTCAAGATCGGTACCCATTTCTTTATCAAAGTTTCGGCCTTTAATAATTTCCATTTTATATGTATCAATATAATCGTAATCAAGCATAGTGAAGTTAAGTGCATGCTCAACCATTCGGGAGCCGGTATGGAAAGTAGTACTATCGGTGTTTTGAGTATTTTTTATGGTGTCGGTAAGTTCGGTGTTTTCGCTTATTTTCTCCAATTTTTCAACACGCATCACTATTATACCACCCATTTGTCCGGGATATCCGTTTGAAGTTGTTGCATTAATAATATTTGGATTTTGCAGGAGTTCTTCCCTGAATGTGGGTAGCTTCTTTCTCAGGCTTGTATCTTGTAATCCAACAACTAAAATATTTTCCTTCTCGAATCCAAGGTCTTTTGTCCTCATAAAATTCAATTGATTTGAAACAACTATAGTTCCTATAATCATTGCAATTGAAATTATAAATTGAAAAACAACTAATATTCTCCTCAACCAGCCACTTTTTGCACCTGTATTAATTTTCCCTTTTAATACTTTTACCGGCATAAAGGAGGATAAATAAAATGCAGGGTAACTACCTGACAATAATCCGGTAATCAGGGTAATAATAAAAATCCAAAAGATTATCATCGGGGTTTGATTAAACCCGAATACAAGATTTTTCCCGGCAAGTTGATTGAAATCAGGCAATAATAAATATACTGAAGCAATTGCAATAATTAAAGCAATGAGTGCAAGAATTACAGACTCGGTTAAAAATTGACGAATTAATTGAAATCTGACAGCTCCAAGAACTTTTCTGATACCAACTTCCTTAGTCCTGTTTGATGAGCGGGCAGTTGCCATATTCATATAATTTATAGAAGCAATCAGAAGAATAAAAATTGCTATAAGCGTAAAAATAAAAACATAGGCTTTCTTTCCTGTAGGTAAATCACTTCTTAAAGTTGAAGTTAAATGAATATCTGCTAAAGGTGTTGACATAAACTCAAAACTTGCATTAATTTGATCCCCGAGCGATTTCATATACTTTTCATAAAAACCAGGGAACTTTTCATAAATGCTTTCAATATTTGAATTTTCATTTAATAAAATATAAGTATAAAAGTTCACATTCCAAAACGCACCCGGTTCAAGTGAATTCATCCGCTCGCGGCCAAATCTTTCAACCAAAGTGTTAATTGAAAACACACCACGAAATTTCAAATGAGAACTTTCGGGTAAGTCTTTTATAACTCCAGTAACTTTGAAGTTAACATCGTCGGCATCAGAAATAACTTTTCCTACAGGGTTTTCATTTTCAAAGTATTTTTTTGCTAATGTTTCGGTAAGAACACAGGTATTCGGTTCGGTTAAAGCATTTTCAGGTGTACCATAAACAAATTCATGAGTGAATACATCAAAAATTGTTGAATCGGTATAATACAAGTCATCTTCGTAGAATTCCTTATCGTTGTATTTTATCAATATGCCATCACTACCTGCAAATCTTACAAATTCTTCAACTTCAGGGAACTCAATTTTGAAAGCAGGCCCAAGAGGTGCTGATGTTACTGCAAAAAGATCATGTTTATTACTTATTGTAAAATCTGATTCAAGACGGTGGATACGTTTATGCTTTTCGTGATGCTTATCGTAAGATAACTCACTGCTATTAAATAGTAAGATAAAAATTGCAGCAATTAAACCTATTGATAATCCAAGAATATTTAAGATAGAATAGAATTTATTCCGAATAATATTCCGGAAAGCGCTTTTTAAATAATTTTTAAACATAGCAAAATATTTTATATTTATTATTAGAAATCCCGGACTAACTAAAACCGATGATGGTCAAAAAAAATTCGCAAGGGCAGCTAAATTGATTGGGAAAATTATTTCATTGTTGAATTGTTATTATTTAACAACTCAACAATATTACAATTGACACTCAATTATTAGCATAAGGATTGCGATTTAATTTTACATTACGAAATTTTTAGTGAAACCGGAAATCATGCTTTGATGTTCTCAGTTATCAACTGACCATCGAATAGTTGAATTATTCTTCTACTATATCCGGCATCTCTTTGCGAATGGGTTACCATTATAATGGTTGTACCGTTAGTGTTCAAATCGGTTAACAAATTCATAACTTCTTCACCATGGGATGAATCCAGGTTTCCAGTAGGCTCATCTGCAAGTATTAATGAAGGGTTGGCAATCACAGCTCTTGCAACAGCAACTCTTTGTTGCTGTCCACCTGACAATTGTAAAGGGAAATGTTTTTTTCGATGAACAATTTGCATCTGTTCAAGTACTTCTTCGACTCTCTTTTTACGTTCCGCACTACTCTTTCCTAAATAAATCAATGGTAATTCGACATTTTCAAAAACTGTCAATTCATCAATTAAATTAAAATTTTGGAAAACAAATCCAATGTTTTGTTTTCGTAAATTGGCTCTTTGTCTTTCGGAAAAGCCTGCAACTTCTTTATCAAGAAAAAAATATTCACCGCCGGATGGGTTATCAAGTAATCCAAGAATATTTAGCAAAGTTGATTTTCCGCATCCCGACGGACCCATTATGGCAACAAATTCGCCTTTTGAGACTTCAAATGAAACTTCGTTCAGAGCCGTGGTTTCAACTTCATCGGTTCTGAAAATTTTGGTAAGATTTACTGTTTTAATCATGGTGTATTCGTGTTAGTTTTTTATATATGACGAAAATATTTCGGTTTCGTTACAATTAACAGTAAATTTATAAAAAAATAAATATACAAATTATAATAATTGTTTTTGTGAAGAAAAAAGTAGCTCTGTACATTTCTCAAAATCTTCAAATTGCATATTTTGCCATCTTACTCATTTTCTTTTGCTTCATTCCAATATTTATCCATTTCAATAAGACTCATCTTATGAAGCGAACGGCCTTCAATTTTAGCCGATTTTTCGAGATGAGCAAAACGGCTAATAAATTTTTTATTTGTCTTTTCGAGAGCATCCTCGGGATTTACATCAATAAAACGGGCATAATTAACTAAGGCAAATAATAAATCGCCGAATTCATTTTCTTTCTTTTCATTTGAAGCATTTGTATCAACTTCATCTTTTAGTTCATTTAATTCTTCTAAAACTTTATCCCAAACCTGATGAGGTTCTTCCCAATCGAAGCCGACACCTCGGGCTTTTTCCTGTATTCTGTAAGCCTTGACTAATGGTGGTAAAGAAGCAGGAACACCTGATAGAACAGACCTGTTTCCCTCGGTTAATTTAATTTTTTCCCAATTATTTTTTACGTCATCGGCAGAGTTTGCAGTAACATCACTATAAATGTGAGGATGGCGACGAATAAGTTTTTTGGTGATCCCTTCAAAAACATCTGAAATATCAAAACTTTGTTCTTCGGATGCAATTTTTGAATAAAAAACAATATGCAACATCAAATCCCCTAATTCTTTTTTTATCTCATCCATATCATTTTCAAGAATTGCTTCCGATAATTCGTAAGTTTCTTCAATCGTGAGATATCTAAGGCTTTGGATCGTTTGCTTTTTATCCCAGGGACATTTTTCCCTTAGTTCATCCATCACTTCAAGTAATTTTTCAAAAGCTGCTACTGATTTTTTTTTATTCATTTATTTCATTTTTTAAGCATGATCCATAGTATCTGTTTTCCATTTCTGTTAAAAAAAAATTCCTGTTACAATATATGTTTTAGGTCTTTTTCTTTCATTGCCAAGATTGTTTACCATTTTGTTGAGTTCAACAAAATGGTTTATGCTATTTTAATTTTCTGATACTAACTTTGTGTTTTATTAAAGATTTCATTTGAATTATTGCCAATTGGTTTAATTGGATTAATCTTTCAGGCTGATTTATTTTTTGTTGAATAAGCATAGCATTGATACTTTCCATATTGGATAAAACCACTAATTGCTCAATATTAGCATAATCCCGGATATTTTCTTTGCTGTTGGGATTTTCATCTCTCCACTGTTTGGCTGTTTTACCAAATAAGGCAACATTTAAAACATCAGCTTCATTAGTATAAATATAAGAAATTTGATTTTTACTGAGTTTTTCTGGAATTAGATTTTCTTTAATTGCATCAGTATGAATGTGATAATTGACTTTTGTAAGCATTCTTTGAAAATTCCATTCGAGTTTCAAACGGTTGTTTTCATCTAGTTTGAGTCGTTGAAACTCCTTAATGAGATATAGCTTAAATTCCACAGAAACCCAAGAGGCAAATTCAAAAGCAATATCTTTATGTGCAAATGTACCACCATATCTCCCTGATTTAGAAATCAAGCCAATAGCGTTGGTTGTTTCAATCCATTTCTTTGGAGAAAGAACAAAATGATTAAAACCAGCCTCATTTCTAAACCGGTCGAATTCGACCAGTTTAAAATCCGGGTTGTATAATTTCTCCCACAAACCAAGCAATTCAATCGCATTTTTGCTTCGTAACCAATTTTTTACAACATCTGCAGGAGCATCAGGGTTTTTAAATTTAGCAATATCTGTAATACTAATGAAATCTTCACTATTTTTATAATCTATTAAGATTTCTCTACCTACTACTTCAATTTTTTTCATGATTTAAAAACAATTAATTCAATTTAATCCGTATAATTGGGAGATAAATTACTTAATATGCTTTGGCAAAATACACCCGCTGTTTAGACGGTTTTCCGGTTAAAATACATTTACCTTCTTCAAAATATTCATTCAAGGGAATTGCCCTAATTGTCGCCTTAGTCTCGTCTTTGATTTTTTGTTCGGTTTCTGCAGTCCCATCCCAATGGGCCAAAATAAATCCACCTTTTTCAACAACTTTTTTAAATTCGTCCCATGTATCGACTTTAAATGTATTGTCTTCTCTGAAAGACAATGCTTTTTGATAAAGATTATCTTGAATTTTTTCTAATAAATGCTCAATTTTTAAGTCAATATCTGTAATTTGAAGAATATCTTTTTCGAGAGTGTCTCTTCTTGCAATTTCAACGGTATTATTTTCAAGATCACGAGGCCCGATTGCCATACGAACAGGTACACCTTTAAACTCATATTCCGAAAATTTCCAGCCGGGTTTATAGGTATTTCTATCATCATATTTAACTCTAATTCCTCTTTTAGTAAGAGCCTCTATAATTGGTTTGACTTTTTCGGTAATTTGTTCAAGCTGCTCTTCTTTTCGATAAATCGGAACAATAGCCACCTGGATAGGAGCAAGTTTAGGTGGCAACACCAAACCCTTATCATCGGAATGAGCCATTATAATGGCCCCCATCAAACGAGTGGAAACACCCCAGGAAGTAGCCCAAACATATTCAAGTTTATTTTCCTTGCTTAAAAATTTTACATCGAAGGCTTTCGCAAAATTTTGTCCCAGAAAATGTGATGTTCCGGCCTGTAATGCTTTACCATCCTGCATTAATGCTTCAATACAGTAGGTTTCAATTGCGCCAGCAAATCGTTCGTTTGGCGATTTTGTGCCTTTTAAAACAGGTATCGCCATCCAATTTTCAGCAAACTCGGCATAAATATTCAACATTTGTTCAGTTTCTTTGATAGCTTCTTCTTTTGTTTCATGGGCTGTATGTCCTTCCTGCCAAAGAAATTCTGTTGTTCGCAAAAACAATCTTGTACGCATTTCCCAGCGAACAACATTAGCCCACTGATTAATCAAAATCGGAAGATCACGATATGATTGTATCCATTTTTTATAGGTGTCCCAAATAATTGTTTCTGATGTTGGCCTAACAATTAATTCTTCTTCCAGTTTTGCATCTTCATCAACCTCAATCCCTTTTCCATCAGGAGAGTTTTTAAGTCGATAATGCGTTACAACTGCACATTCTTTTGCAAATCCTTCGACATGATTTGCTTCTCTATTGAAAAATGATTTAGGAATAAATAAAGGGAAATAAGCATTTTGATGCCCTGTTTCCTTGAACATTTTATCTAATGCAGCTTGCATTTTTTCCCATATCGAATAACCATAGGGTTTTATAACCATGCAACCTCTTACAGCAGAGCTTTCTGCAAGATCAGCTTTTATAACAAGGTCGTTGTACCATTGCGAATAATTTTCTTCGCGTGTTGGAAAATCTTTAGCCATTTTTGTTTCTGGTATAATATTTGTTTATTTTTAACACGAATTCAAAATTTGGACAAAAGTATAAAAATATTATTCAAATACTCAATGAAAAAAACAAATAAAAATATAAATAATCGGGAGGATCAAACCATGAAAGCAATAAAATTTTTATTAATGATTTTAGTTTTAGGATATTTTACAGCATGTAATTCTTCATATAATGCAAGTTCGGGATATGATGATGTTTATTATTCTGCCGGCAAAACAAAAACTTACGTAAACAAGGAAGTTACAGGTGAAATAGTAACAACAACTAAACCTGAAAAAACCGTTGTTAAGACTCAAGAAACTATTTATTACGATAATCCTGAAATAGAATCTCAAACAAAAGATGAAGTAATTTATACAGATGAATATTTTAATGAAGAACCGATATATTCTGAAACAGAGGTTTACACAGACTCCAATGGAAACACCTATGTGAATAATCAATATTATGATGACTATGATTATTATTATTCAACAAGGATAAAAAGATTCCATCGACCAAATTATCGTTTTGACTATTATGATGATTATTACACAAACCTCTATTGGTATGATTATAACCCTTATAGTTGGGGAAGTAGCATATATTTTAATTATGGTTTTGGGTATCCCGGTTTTGGTTTAAGCTTAGGTTGGGGATATCCTTATTACAGTTATAACTCATATTGGGGATGGAATTATAGATACCCTTATTATGGTGGATATTATGGTAGTTATTGGAATGGTTATAATAATGGTTACTGGAATGGTTACTGGGACGGATATTGGGATGGAGGATATGGTCATGAAGGCAATTATTATCCATACGCAAATAATTCATATTATGGCCACAGGGGATCACGAACCGGTTCCAACAATATACGCACAAGCAATAATCGAAATTCTAATCCTATCAGAGATATTAAGACAACCTCTAATCGATCGGGAGGTTCAGGAAATAATGTTGCAAGTAATAGGTCAGAGCCAAACACAGCAGGCAGAATGACTACCGGTCAAAACACTAACACTTCGCGAACAAATTCAAGAAATGAGCAGGTAAAAACATTGAACAACAGAGATGTAAATAATTCACGTTCTCAAGGTGAAGTTGCACAAAAAGAACCAACTAACACAAATAGAAACACAAATACAGCAAGGCAAGAAGTTCAAAGAAATAGCCAAGAAACAATAAAAAACACAAAAGATATACCCCAAACCGATAATAACAGAAATACTTTGAATGAAACACGAAATCAAAGTACTGAAAACGCTCCCAATAACCGTGCAGTGAAATTGTATTCTAACCCAAAAACTCAGAGTGAAAGAACCAACGATAACAGACAAACAAATACAAACCAAAAAGTTTATAAATACGAGAAACCGAATTCTCAAACAAAACCTATTCAACGTTATTCAAAGCCAGAAACATACAAGTCACAAGATTCCCGAACTTCAAGATCGAGCCAGGAATATTCAAGGCCTCAATCAAATACGATAAAAACCAGCAGAAATTCTAATTTAAATAAAAACATAATTTCTCCTAACAATTCTAATTCACAAAGAAATTATAAAGCTCCTGCCCGATCAAATAATAAGACTTATGTGGCACCGAAGAAATCGAACAATAAAACTTATACAACTCCAAAACGCTCGAATAATTCTTATAAAGCACCCTCAAAATCAAATAACAAAAGTTATTCATCCCCTTCAAGATCAAATAGCAGGAGTTATTCATCTCCTTCAAGATCGTCAAGTTCGGGATCAAATTCACGTTCATCAGGTTCCGGTTCTCGTTCGTCAGGCGGTTCTTCATCACGTTCATCCGGCGGAAGCAGGGGTAGGTAATTAATTAAAAGACTCTAAATGATTTATTATTGGTGAAAAAAATAAAACCACAGATTAATAAATTATTAAATAAGAATAATATCAAAATAATTAAAAATTTAGCAATGAAGAAGATAACAATATTTGCAATTTTAGTAAGCCTAATATCACTTTCAACATTGGCTCAGAACGATATTGATGCATTAAGGTACTCAAAAACAACATTTGGAGGAACTGCAAGATACATGGGCCTTTGTGGTGCTTTTGGTGCTCTTGGAGCTGATTTTTCGGTTCTCAGTACAAATCCTGCCGGAATAGGATTGTATAAAAGTTCGGAATTTACCATAACCCCGACACTTTTTTACGGAGCTACAAATTCAGCATATAACGGCTTTTCACGCGAAGATTCAAAATATAATTTCAATCTTAATAATGTTGGAATTATTTTAACAAGTGATATTACAAATTCAGCTACGCAATCTGTATGGAAAAACGTTCAGTTTGGCTTCGGAATAAATAGGATTAATAATTTCAACAATAGGATTTTAATTGAAGGGCCGAATTCATATAATTCTATTCTTGATTCTTATGTCGAATACGCTGACGGAAATTATTATAACTCACTTAATCAATACGATACTCAACTTGCATTCGACACATGGTTGTTAGATACAATTTCCGGGGATCCTCAATATTATTATAGTGCTATTCCTCATGGAGGGGTTTTGCAACAAAAATTAATTGAAACAAGTGGTTCGATGAATGAAGTAGTTTTATCAATAGGTGCAAACTATGGTGAGAAATTATATCTCGGAGCCACATTTGGTTTTCCTTCAATAAGATATTCCTATGAATCTATTTATACCGAAACCGATGTAGCCGACACTATCCCTTATTTTGACCAACTTACAATTCGTGAAAATGTCGAGACAAAAGGAACAGGATTTAATTTTAAATTCGGAATGATTTTTCGCCCACTTGATTTCGTTCGTATCGGTGCGGCTATTCACACCCCGACTTTTTACGGAAACATGAAAGATGATTGGAATACTTCAATAGAGTCTTCTTTTTCAAATACCGACCATCCATTTAATCAGGCAGACTCGCCTAACGGATATTTCGACTACAAATTGACTACTCCGATGAAAATACTTGGAAGCATTGCTTTCATTATCGGGCAAAACGGCCTTGTAAGTGCAGATTATGAATTCATTGACTACTCAAAGGCAAAATTGAAATCAAGTTCATATAGTTTTTTTAATGAGAATGATAATATTAGAACAAAATATACATCAGCAGGAAATCTAAGGCTTGGAACAGAATGGAGATATGATATTTTTAATTTTAGAGGTGGTTATGCAATTTATGGAAACCCGTTTAAAAGTGGATTAAATGATGCAAAATCAACTTCGTTTTCGTTGGGATTTGGTATTCGTGAAAGAAATTATTTTATTGATTTTGCTTATGTTAATACAAAATTTGATGAAGATTATTATTTATATGGAACAAATAACATTTCTGTAAATCCCGCAGAAAATAAATTTAAACAAAATCAATTTCTTATAACCGTTGGAATAAAATACTAAAAGCAAGTAGAATAAATTGAAATAATTTTCGATTATGTAAATTTTCTCAAAAGGCCGGGATGTCGTGGAAACATGGCATCCTTTTTTTACATTACGATTCAACATAGATAATCACGGGATTTTACACACGTAGTTTATTAATTTGATTTTTTTATAACTGTTTATAACAAACAGTCACTCAGTGGGTGGAAGCCGCACATATTTTTATTGTTATAATTAATAACGCATATATAATACATTTACGATTTTATTTTGGTTGATATAATTGTATGCTCATTCTTTTAATATTATCTTAAAACCTGTTAATAAAGTTGTTGATAAGTATTCTAAAAAATTTGTTTGGTTTAAAGATATTTATTATAATTTTATCACGGTAATAAAGATACGTTTATATGAATGCAATTAATTTTTTTCTTTTCCCGGGCTCAATAGCACAAAAGCAATATGAAGCATTAAGAATGTATTATGTTGAGAAGAAAACAACCAAAGAAGTAGCAAAAAAATTTGGTTATAAACACAGGGGTTTTACTACTATAGTTACAGATTTCAACAAGAAGCTAAAGAATAGCAATATTGAAGGATTGTTTTTTAAACCAACACAAAAAGGCAGAAAAACAACCGAAAAAGTTTTGGAAGCAAAAAACATTGTAATTGACTTAAGAAAGACCTATCATTCTGTTGAAGAAATAAAAGCTATCTTAGATGGCAAAGGATTTAATATTTCGGAAAAAACAATATATAATATAATAAAAAGAGAAGGATTTTCTCGCTTACCAAGAAGAACAAAATTAGTAAAACAAGAACTTCTGTTGCCCAAAATTAATGCTGACAAAAGCCATCGACTGTCTTTTGCCTTGGAAAATTTTAAAAGCACATCAGCAGGAGTATTATGTTTACTACCGTATATCAAAAAGTTTGGAATATCACAAGAAATTCTAAAAAGTGATTATCCTGAGACAAAGACTATAGACAAGCTAAGTTCAATCTTATCGTTTATTGCACTAAAAGCCTCAAATGTCAGGCGATACAGTTCAGATGATTGTTGGTGTATGGAGAGAGGACTTGGATTGTTCGCCGGTTTAAATGTATTACCAAAATCTGCTTGGTACACTTCATATTCACACAGGGTAACATCTGAGATGAATTTAAAGTTTCTTAAATCATTGCATAAAATTTGGTTGGAAAATGATCTATTGAGCGACACAGCTAATTTGGATTTTACTACTATTCCATATTGGGGAGAAGATGAACATTTAGAAAACAATTGGGCAGGAAAGCGAGGAAAAGCTTTGTCGAGTCTGCTGGCTATTCTTGCTCATGATCCTGATACAGGAATTATAAATTACGGCAACACAAATGTTACTCACAAGAATGAAAGTAATGAAGTTTTTGGATTTTTATAAATCAGGAGCATCTTCAGAAAAAAGAAAATTACAATACCTTGTT
>JAEINX010000112.1 GCA_016342645.1 Bacteroidales bacterium
CGAAGCGAAGCAAGTCCGTATGGAATAATCAGTGTACTATTTTTTTGTTTGCAGCGAAGCTGCGATATGTATTATTTTTAAAATAATCCTTAGTCATCAAATAATTCTCGAAACATTTTCTCTGCATTTTCGGAAGGTGAATTCGCCGGATATTTTATGATATTTCCTTCTTTATCAATTAAAACATAAAAAGGATATGCTTTTATTTTATACCTGTCAAGCAGGGATTTATCATGTGCATAATCCAGAATTGTCCAATTATAATTTAAATCTCCGGCTCTTTTAAATATTTTTTCTTTGTCATCATCAACCCCAATGCTAACAAATTCTATTTCGTTTTCATACATTTTATTAAAACTTCGCAAGCTGTCCATTTCCATTAAACACGGAATGCAATCTGAAGCCCAAAAATTCAGATACACATACTTTCCGTTAAAATCCTCTAAATTAATTATTTTTCCATCCCTGTCTTTTAAGGAAAAAACTGGAGCCGGAGATCCTATGTCAAATTGTGTCAAAGCAAAAATTAAATCAAGGGCAATTTGTCGGTTTTTTTTGCCGGTTCCATTTTCAGAAATAAACTCAAATTGTGAAATAATTTCTTTACGCGAAAATTCAGGTAGATAGTATATATCTTTCAAAGATTTCAAAATTACCAATTCACGAAATTTTTCATCCGAAAAAGCTTTTTCACCTGCTAAGGATTCCATCAATTTGCTGTAAGCTCCTCCCCCATTTATTATTTCAATTAATTCATCTCTATCGAATTTTTTAAATGTTGCAGTAAAATATTTTGAGTAAAAATGATTGAAAAAATCCATATATTCAATGTTTTCATACAAAATTTTTTTGTTTTCAAAATATCGTTTTTCAATAGAATCCCTGCCTTTCAACCTTGCTAATTGTTCGATTGAGGCAATTTTATCTTCTAAATAATTTTTAAAATATCTATTTGATTGTACAGAAAAAATCTTGCTTATAATATTTTTTAAAGTATCAATTTTATTTTGTTTCCTTTGCCTGTAAATAGCATTAAAATTATTGATAATAAAATTCTCGAAAACAATATTCAGTTTACTGATCATTGTATTAAGTTCATTATCATCCGAATTGATGATCTGAAAATTCAAATAAGGTGAATCATAAGTCGGATTAAGCTTAAAAAAGCTGCCCGCAGAATCAGACGGTATAAAAATTTCATATAATCCATCCGGTTCGATATACAAGCCTGCACAATGAAATCCCAATTGAATTTTCGCGTATAAAGTTTCATTTATTTGAAACGACATTGAGAACTTACCAATTGAATCAATAATATCCTCTCCTATTGTTTCTTCGAGATAAGAAATCTGATCTTTGAATTTTATTATTCTTATTTTTTCATTCTCGGCCCCCATAGCAATTCCTGATATTGTTACGTTTTGTGAAAACAAAGCAAGGTGAAAAAAAATAATTATTGAAACTATTGAAAATCTAATCATGAATAAAATTATAAAATTTACCTTATTAACGTAAAGGTTCTAACATTATTAGGGTTCATCTTGAAAATGAATTAAAAAATAAGGAATTTGATTGATTTGTCAATCATCAATCAAAAATCAAAAACATATTTATAAATCAACTCCTTCAGGAATAAACTGGCTAACGTCTCCACCATGCCTTAAAATATCCCTTACAATTGAAGAATTTAATGCCGTAAGCTCGGGAACAGTCAGAAAAAATATCGTTTCAATTTCCGGGAACATTTTTTTATTTATCTGGCCTACACTTCTTTCAAATTCAAAATCTGCCGAAGTACGTAACCCACGTAAAATATATTTCGCTCCAACTTCCTTGCAAAAATCCACCGTCAAGCCATTATAAGTTATTACATCAATTTTTGCTTCATTCTTAAAAACCCTATTTATCCATCTTAATCGCTTTTCAGCAGAGAAATAGGTTTTTTTATCAGAGTTTTCACCAATGGCAATAATAATTTTGTCAAATAGAGGCAAAGCCCTTAAAACAATCGACTCATGTCCACGTGTAATAGGATCGAACGAACCCGGAAAAACAGCTATCTTTTCCATTTTTTTGTTTTTTAATTTTTATGATACAAATCTAATTCATTCCGCTTGAATAACAAGAAAAAATTGTAAAACGAAAACGATCAACGCTATTCAGGCTTGGTTGCACTTTTTCCTTTATACTTTGAATTTTAGCCTTTAGCCTTCTACAGAATTATCAAAAAACATATCAACCAATTCAATAATCGATCGGTAAGAGGTTTTTAAGACCTCCTGAACCTGACCTTTTGTCATCCATTCAACTTTTTGAATATCTTCAATTAATTGAGGAATCAAATGCTGATCCTTTGAAGAAGCAAACATCAAAAACCAAGAAGTTTTCTTAACTATTGATTTGCCTTTATGTTCATAATAATGATAAGTATCAGGCAATTTGGAATCAATCTTCGCTCCTTTTAAAGATGTTTCTTCTTCTACTTCTCGCAAAGCTGTTGACTCAATGTCCTCACCTTTTTCGGTTTTTCCTTTCGGCAAATCCCATTTTCCGTACCTAAAAATCAAAAGATATTTATCATTCTCGTTTTTCACAAGCCCGCCACCGGCTTCCAAGACTTTAAAATTTGATAAAAACCTATCGAAAACATTTTCAATATCCTCTTTTACAAGAACTATGAGATTTTCAATTTCAGTTTTGGTTTTTAGCTTTCCAAATTCTTCTATCAAATTTAAATTATTAGAATATTCAAGTACCAACTCATTTTTTGCCACATACGAATTTTTAACTTTTTTTGTAAAAATAATTGACTTATTGTCTATAAAAACTTTATACATTTGCTCTATGAAAATTTTTGAAGAAACTGCATTAAAAATGTCCGAATTTTTATTGCAAATTAAAGCAATAAAATTGAATGTAGCAAAACCTTTTACCTGGGCTTCGGGATTAAAATCACCAATTTATTGCGATAACAGGCTAACCCTATCATATCCAATGATCAGGACATTCATCCGACAGGAATTTGCTAGAATTATTAATGAAGAATACGGCCAAGTTGATGTCATTGCGGGTGTTGCTACAGGTGCAATTGCACACGGAGTTCTTGTTGCTCAAGACCTTGGCTTACCTTTTGTTTATATACGCTCTGCAGAAAAAAAGCATGGATTGGGGAATAAAATTGAAGGAAGAATTGACGCCGGACAATCAGTTGTTGTAATTGAGGACCTTATTTCTACCGGAAAAAGTAGCCTGGCTGCCGTTGATGCACTTCGAGAGGCAGGCTGCAATGTTAAAGGTATGTTAGCGATATTTTCATATATGCTGCCAAAAGCCTTAAGCAATTTCAAGGATGCTAATTGTCAACTTTTTACTCTTTCAAATTATAATATTTTAATTCAACAAGCTTTGAATGAGAATTATATTTCCGAATCAGACTTAAATCGATTATTAAAATGGAGTGAAGATCCTGAAAAATGGAGTAATAAATATAAATAATAATTATGGTAAAACTTGTTAGTGATAAACTAATCATAAATAAATCGGCAATAAAAATCTTTAATTTTCTTGGAGATTTCAATAATTTCGAGAAATTAATGCCCGAACAAATCATCAATTGGAAATCTACTGAAATGGCTTGCAGTTTTACAATAAAAGGCATGGCAGATATAGGTATGAGGATTGAGGAAAAAAACCATCATACACATATTCATATTAAATCGGATGGAAAAGTTCCTTTTGATTTCGATATGATGATCTTTCTGGAAGAGATTGATGAGGAAAAAGCAAAAGTTCACATCGAACTCGAAGCCGATATCTCAACAATGCTTTTGCTGATGGCAAAAAAACCTTTACAAAACCTAATTAACATAATGATTTCTAAATTAAAAGAACATCACGAATAGATTTGAGTTTTACAGATTTCGGGTTTTGAATTTTATTCAAATGCTGTTTTTCTCAAGCTATGATTTGAATTTCAATTATCTAAAAAAGAAAAACTATCTCCTTAAAATCGCAAGTTATAATTTCTAAAGTTTCTTTTTCTAATATTAATTTGCCAAACTTATCAGTTCCAATAATTTTTCCTACAATATCCTGACCCTTATATCTATAATTATGAAAATTCATATATCTAAATAATGAATTTAAATAATCTTCATCAATTATTTCAACATTTTTTCTTAATTGTATATATCTATTTTCCAAATGAAAACATAATTCCTTAATACAATCGGGAATTGAATGTTCAACATTAGTCAACATTTTTAAAGAAACAGGATTTGGTGCATCGCTAATAAATAATTCCTGATTCACATTTAGCCCAATTCCAACAACCGTAGCTTCAAGAGTATTTCCAGAAATAGTGTTATTTATTAAAATTCCGGAAATTTTTAGTTCGTCAACGTAAACATCATTAGGCCATTTAATACTCAACCTATTGCATGAAATTTTTCCTTTCAAATAATCCAAAATAGATAAAGAAACCATCTTATTTAATAAAAATTGTCTCTCCGGTAATAGAAAATCGGGATATAAAATAATGCTTATCAGCACATTTTTCCCATCCTCACTTTCCCAATGATTATTATCAACACCATGGCCTGCACTTTGGTAATCTGAATATACTAATGTTCCTTCAAGCGGTTTTTGACCACTTAATAAATTGACTGCATAAGAGTTAGTTGAATGAATCCTTTTAAGTTTAATAATATTTTTTCCTATCATTTTTATCCCTTCTCATAATTTGTTTGCAAATAAACAAATATAAAAACACAACTAAATTAATTATTTTGAATGAAATAAAATTTCAAAATATAAAAAATGATTATTTTTGCACCTAAGTAACAAGAGAATTAATGACAAAAGCAGAAGCAACTACATTACTTAACGCAATAATTAAAAGCATAGAAGAAAAAAAAGGCAAAGGCTTAATCAGTTTAGATTTTAAGAATATTGAAAACGCAGTTTGTGAATACTTTATTATTTGTAGCGGGACATCAAAAGTTCATGTTGAGGCAATAGCCGATTTTATTATTGAAAACGTAAAAAAGAAAACTAAAACTGCGCCTTGGCATAAAGAGGGATTTGAAAATGCGGAATGGATTTTGATAGACTATGCAAATATTATTGTTCATGTTTTTCAGGAAGAAACACGAAAATTTTACAAACTGGAAAATTTATGGGCTGATGCTGATATTAAGCATTATAAAGAAGAAGAGTAAAAATTTTTAATTATTTTTTTTATTTAGCACGACATAATGGCAGAAAACAAAAAACCACAAAAGAAAAAAGCAACACCAAATATACCCCCAAAAGAAAATAACCCGAAAAACAAATTCAATTTTTACTGGATTTATGGAATTTTAGCGGTAATTTTTATTGGAATGCAATTCATTGACTGGGGAACAAGTTCAGAAAAAACCGAATGGCGTGACTTGAAAGAAATGTTGATTGCCCAGGATGTTGAAAAAATCGTTCTCGTCAATAGAAGCAAAGCCGAAATCTTCATAAAAACAGAAAAACTATCATATCCAAAATACGAAAAAGTTCGGGGTAATGAAACTCTCGGTAAATCAACACCTCAATATTTTTACAATGTTACATCGCCTGATAAATTCGATGAAAAAGTTCAAGAAGCTCAAAAAGGTTTAAGCGATCCGGTTTATGTTGAAAACGAAACTCGAAAGGATTGGGGCTCTGATATTTTGGGATATATTATACCCATTGCAATTTTAATAGGAGTTTGGCTCTTGATTATGAGAATGATGAGTCGTGGTGGTGGCCCGGGCGGACAAATTTTTAATATTGGAAAATCAAAAGCACAATTATTTGATAAAAGTACTAGCGTTTCAATAAATTTCAATGATGTAGCAGGGCTTGAAGAGGCCAAAGTTGAAATAATGGAGATTGTTGATTTTTTAAAACAACCTGATAAATATACAAATCTTGGAGGCAAAATTCCTAAAGGAGCACTTTTGGTTGGCCCTCCCGGAACAGGAAAAACTTTATTAGCAAAGGCAGTTGCAGGTGAAGCAAAAGTTCCTTTTTTCTCAATTTCCGGATCCGATTTTGTTGAAATGTTTGTGGGTGTTGGCGCCTCACGAGTTAGAGATTTATTTAAACAAGCTAAAGAAAAAGCCCCTTGCATTATTTTTATTGATGAAATTGACGCTATTGGTCGTGCTCGGGGAAGAAATCCAATGACCGGAGCCAATGATGAAAGGGAAAACACTTTAAATCAACTTCTTACTGAAATGGACGGCTTTGCAAGTAATGCAGGAGTAATAATTCTTGCAGCTACAAACCGAGCAGATATTCTTGATCGTGCTCTACTTCGTGCAGGTCGTTTCGATAGACAAATTCATGTTGAACTTCCTGATTTAGAAGAAAGAAAAGCAATTTTTAAAGTTCATATGAAACCCTTGAAATCAGGGAAAGATATTGATATTGTGTTCCTTGCAAAACAAACACCTGGATTTTCAGGAGCTGACATTGCAAATGTTTGTAATGAATCAGCTTTGATTGCTGCCCGAAACACACATAAATCAATTTCCAAACAAGATTTTATGGATGCAATCGACCGAATAATTGGTGGCTTGGAAAAACGCAGTAAAATTATTTCTCCAAATGAAAAAAAAGTAATTGCTTTCCACGAAGCAGGCCATGCTTCAGTTAGCTGGTTACTCGAACATGCTCATCCTTTGGTGAAAGTAACTATCGTCCCAAGAGGAAAAGCACTTGGGGCTGCATGGTATCTTCCCGAAGAAAGGCAAATCACTACCTTTGAACAAATGTTCGACGAGCTTACTGCAACTTTGGGAGGCAGAGCTTCAGAAGAAATTATTTTTGGAAAAATTTCAACAGGTGCATTAAACGACCTCGAAAAAGTGACAAAACAAGCTTTTGCAATGATTACCTATTTCGGATTAAATAAAAAAATCGGAAACCTCAGTTATTATGATTCAACCGGACAGCAGGAATATTCATTTCACAAACCTTATAGTGAAAAAACTGCTGAAACAATTGATCAAGAAGTGAGTAAGTTAGTCGAACACGCCTATACAAGAGCTAAAACTATTTTAACAAAAAATAAAGCCTTACTTGAAAAACTTGCAAATTTATTACTCGAAAAAGAAGTAATTTTTAGTGAAGACTTAGAAAAGATATTTGGAAGAAATCCTTTCGATAAACCCAAAGAAATTTTTAACTCTAAACCAAAAACAAAGACTTCAAGAAAACGTAATTTTGTAAAAAACACAAATAACAATCAATTAAATCCAACAGAAAAGCAATTTGAAAAAAAACCAATTGTTAAGAAAGAAAAACCGATAGCAAGGAAGCAGAAACCAATAAATTTTCCGGAAAAGGATAATAATACGGAAGATAACAATCCTAAAAAAAATAATTAGTATAAAATTCTCCCTTAATTCGGATAGTTTTTTAATTTTATACTTTATTTTATAAAAATGGACGAAACAACCTCACGCGAAAAGATATTAAAAAAAATCAGAAATGCACTTATTAATAAAACTGATAAGCCTGCTACACCTGTTGATTACGAATCGAATATATATTTATCCACAGATGAATCTCTTGATTTGGTGTTCGCAAAAGAATTTACAACTATTGCCGGAAAATTTGTTTATTGTCAGAATGAAAATGAATTTATTGCGATATTAAGATCTCTAATAAACGAAGAAAAATGGGAAAAAATCTTTTGCATCGATGAAGTTTTAAAATCCTTTCTGAAGCATGGAGAAATTTCTTTTACTTCCGACGAGGCTGATTTTAAAAATATTAAAGTCGGAATTACTCGTTGCGAATATTTAATTGCTCGCTTAGGTTCTGTAATGGTTTCATCAAAACAAGCTTCAGGAAGAAGATTAAATATTTTTCCTGAATCACATATTGTTCTTGCATATTCTTCTCAATTAGTGCCTGATATAAAACATGCACTTAAAAATATCAAAAAAAAATATAAAGATAATTTTCCGTCTTTAGTTTCAATCATTTCAGGGCCAAGCAGAACAGCCGATATTGAAAAAACTTTAGTTATGGGTGCTCATGGACCCAGGAATTTATATGTTTTTTTGATAGATAATTCCTATTGAGATTTTTAAATAATTTTGCCAAAAACTAATAATAAACTATATAAAAACAAATTCTTCAAATAAATTAACTTATAAAAACATATAGAAATGGATGAAAATTGGAAAATTGTATTTACCGCTACTAAAATGTATGAAATTCAAATTATTAAAGGGCTATTATCAGAAAACAATATTGAAAGTGTTGAAATCAGTAAAAAAGATTCGTCCTTTCTTTTCGGTAGAATTGAACTTTATGTTCATGCCGATGATGTTTTGCGTGCAAAACAATTAATAAGTAAGTCAAATTTGAATGAATAAACTTCTAAAAAGGTCTATAACAGGAACTTTATTCGTTGCATTAATTATTTGTTCAATACTCTGGAATCGCTATATTTTTATTTTTGTATTCCTGATAATAAATATTTTATGCCTTGAAGAATTTTATAAACTTGTTAAATCTAAAGATATTTTACCGCAAAAACATTTAGGAATATTCATTGGTGCGATTTTGTTTTTATCTTTCGCATTTGCAAGTATAAATCTAATTCCAATTAAGTTTCTATTGTTAAATCTTGTTTTATGTAGCTTGGTTTTTATAATAGAATTGTATTCAAAATCAAAAAATCCATTTTTAAATATTGCTTACACCTTTCTCGGAATCATATACATTGTATTTCCTTTTGCGCTAATGAATTTTTTCTTCAATCCCGGATTTATTTATAATTATTCAACATATATATTTCTACTTGGCTTTTTTGTCATTATCTGGGTGAACGATACTTTTGCATACATTTTTGGGAATCTATTTGGAAAACATAAGTTATTTAGTAGGATTTCACCCGGGAAAACATGGGAAGGAACCTTTGGAGGAGGCATTTTCGCTATCGTGGCCGCCTATCTGATCTCATATTTTTATTCAGAAATATTTTGGTATAATTGGATAGTGATTGCTTTGATAATAGTTATTTTTGGTACTTTTGGCGACTTAATCGAATCGCTACTGAAAAGAAGCCTTAACAAAAAAGACTCAGGAAGAATTTTACCTGGGCACGGAGGTTTGTTGGACCGATTCGATAGCGTTTTTGGATCAGCACCACCGGTGTTTATTTATATAATTTTGATAAGCTAAAATGACAATACACAAAGAGGGATATAAACCAATAATAATAGTTTTAATTGTATTATGTTGCATAGCTGCAATTATTAATACTATTTTTCCTCAACAAACTTACATACATTACTTTCTCTATCTATGTGGATTAATTACTTTTTTCTTTGTGCTTCGTTTTTTTCGAGACCCTCCAAGAAATACAATCATTAATGAAAATAATATTATAAGCTCTGCAGACGGAAAAATAGTTGTAATTGAGGAAGTTGAAGAAGCGGAATATCTTAAGGATAAACGAATACAGGTTTCAGTATTTATGTCACCTTTAGATGTTCATGTGAACTGGTACCCAATCAGTGGAATAGTAAAATACAAGAAGCATCATAATGGTCATTTTCATTTTGCTAATAAGCCAAAATCATCATACGAAAATGAAAGAACAACTTTGGTTATTGAAGGGAAAAATAGAATTGAACTTTTGATGCGTCAAATTGCCGGAATTGCGGCCCGGAGAATTATTTGCACTGCAAAAACGAATACAAATATTACTCAAGGCGACAAACTTGGAATAATTAAATTTGGATCAAGAGTAGATCTGTTTTTACCGGTAACTGCAAAAATTAAGGTTAAGTTAAATCAACAGGTTATTGGTGGAGAAACAATTATTGCAAGTTTTGAATAATAAAATTTGGATTGAGATATTATTTATAAACCGTTAAACGGTTATAGTTTACTGTTCTATGTTTTTCTCCCACGACTAAAGTCATGGGTTGCTTATGTTTTAAAATTGTTGGTTTATTTGCAATTAGCAGCCCATGATTTTAATCGTGGGTATTATTCCTACCCACCAATCAAGTTCTTCAATTTTGCGAATTGAATTAAATAATTCAGTTTTGAAGCGAGTAAATCGGCTTCGGATTTTGCGAAATCGGCTTTAGCTTCAATCATTAGAGAAGGTAAAACCTGTCCCTCGTTAAGGGCATTTTTTGTAAGACTTACTTGCTCAGCTCTCGCTTCAAGGGCTTTTTCGGCGGTTTGAATCAATTTTTTGGCGTAAACCAAATTCAAATAAGCTTTATGAACATCGGATTTTAACTGCTTAATTTTATATGCATAATCTTCGCTAGCTTGATTAAATAAAGCATTTCTTTGTTTAATTATCGATGATCGCTCACCTGCCGCAAAAATAGTCCATTTCAGATTCAATCCGGTGATCAAATAATTATCAGGATACAAAGGAATTCCTTGATTATAATTATACTGAGCGAAATAAGTCAGTTCAGGAATATAAGCTTTTTTGGCAGCAGTTATTCCAAGAATTGCCTTGTCTTTTGTAGAATTAGAAATCCCCAATTCATAGTTATTTTCAACAGCCATTGAATAATATTCTTCAATTTCGTTGAATGCCTCCAAATTAATTTCATCTAATAAAAGAACCGGTAAAGTATTTAGTTCAAGCCCGATAAGCTGCATAAAAGAGTAACGATACGATTCTAAGGTGTTTTCAGCTTCCAATAATTCCTGTTCATTTTCATAAATTTCGGCTTTCAAAGCTTTTACGGCAATCAACAAAAGCTCTCCTGAATCATAGGCATTATTAGCATCATTATACTCAGCAACAACATACTCAAGATTTAATCTTGCAACTTCTACATTTTTTTCTTCAACTAAAATTCCATAAAAAAGTTCATTAACTCCGAGAGTAATCTTAGAAACAACATCCTGGTATTCCAAATTACTTATTTCTAAATCAATATCCGCTATTTTTGTACCCGTATTAATTGTCGTTAATTGGCTTAAAGGCTGATAGAGGCTAACATTTGTTTTATAAAAAAATTCTTTTCCTTTTATCAGAGTCATATCCTTAGGCGGAAGTGGCAGATATTCGATTAGAAATTTTCTTAATTCCTCGTCGCTAATAAAATCAGTATAAAGATGGTTGAATTCTCCTTTTGTGGCGCTAATATTCGGATCAGAATTATAAGCGAAAGTTCCTTCAGCGATAATTCGCGGATAAAAATTGCTTTTCATTTCCGATAGTTTTGCATCGGCATTTTCAATTTTGTGCTGAAATATTTTTATTAATTGATTCTGCTTTATGGCCATCTCCACAGCCTGGTTTAAATTCAGATAAACAGTATCCTGAGCACATAAAATCTGATTAGAAAGAATAAGAAGAAACAGAGCGAAAACCTTCTTCAACATAATATATTTGTTTACTTTATTGTTCAATTTGTTTTCGGGGTTTAATTAATAAACTATATAAAACCGGTATCACTAAAAGCGTGAGGATCATTGAAAAAACTATACCAAATGAAAACACACTGGCTAATGGAGCCCATAAAGGATCTTTCATAACAATCATCGGGACTACTCCCATTGCGGCTGCCATAGTAGTAAGAAAAATCGGCCTTAACCTTCTTTTGGCCGATTCAAGTGCAGCTTTTGAAAATGTAAGTCCTTCCGAAACAACTATTTCATCAGAATAATCAACAATAATCAAAGCATTTCGAATAACTATTCCGACCAAGGCTATTAAACCAACGAAAGCCGTGAAACTAAAAACGTTGCCTGTTGCTAATAATCCAATTGCGGCACCGAAAATTGTTAAGGGTATGGAAACCATAATAATTAGAGGCCTTTTAATATCTTTAAATTCATAAAGTAGAATTAAAAAAATACTTACAATACTTATTATTAAGGCAAATATCATTTGAGAAAACGTATCATTTTGGTTTTTAATCACTCCTCCGTATTCTAATTTATAACCAGGCAATAATTCCAATGAACTTATTTGCGGCTGAATGGCTGATTGAATCTCCGAACTCAGAAATCCCGGCTTTGATTCACAACCAACCGTTAAAGTGTGAATTCCATTTCTTCGGGTAATTTTTCCGGTTTGCCATTTTGGGATTACGTCGGCAAATTGACGAAGTGGAACACTTGTCTTTGTAACAGGAGAACCTACATAAGTATTAGCAATATCATTAAAACTATCTCTTGAATCCTTGTCGAGTCTGAATGTAATATTAATAGCATCGTTGCCTTCCCATAAAACCGATACGGGTGCACCATGAAAACCAATGGCAAGCAAATCGGCAATAACTTCGGTTGTAAAACCCATTTGATTAGCAATAGTTTCATCAACATTTACCTCTAGGAAAAAATTATTCTCAAAATCTTCTCTAATTAATTGGCTCCCCGGAACACTTCTATAAATCTCTTTTATGTTTTCGCTTATTTTTTTCAACTCAGCCACATTCTCACCAAAAATACGGACTTCCACAGGTGAAACAACAGGCTCGCCTTGGGCAAATTCCATTACATCAATATTTGCATTTGGAAGAATTCCGTTTAATAAAGTATCGTAATGAATAGCTAAAACGTTAGCTTCCTTTACGGTAGCAGTATTAACCAAAAACATGGCATAGCTCTCTTCGGGAAAAACCGGCGAGAAACTATAATATACTCTCGGTGCAGAAGTTCCTATAAATGAAGCAAAACTTGTGATATTTGTATCTGCTGAAAGGATATTTTCAATTTTTCGTGTATCTGCATCTGTTACATCAATTTTTGTTCCGAGAGGTTCAAATATCTGAATTATAAATTGACTTCTTTGGGCATTAGGAAAAAATTGTTGTTTTGGAAGCGTCATGGCAATAACTCCGAGAATAACAGTTGCAACTGCAATCAATATCGTTAAACTTCTATGGCGAAAAGCCCACTCAATTCCTTTATCAAACACACTTTGTATTATATTTAAAACCGAAAACTTTTTCTTAACATTTTTACCTTCTTCAGCTTTTTTGTCAAGTCCCTTTTTGATAAAAATAAATGCCAAAAAAGGTGTCATAAAAAAAGCAACAATCAGGGAGGAACTCATCGAAATAGCAACCGTCACAGGTAAACTGATTAAAAATTGGCCGGTAGCACCTGATAACATAAAAACTAATGGAAGAAATGCCATTATAATTGCAAGAGTAGAAGTGAAAAGCGGAATAGAAAATTCTGTGGCACTTCGCCACGCAGCTTCAAAACGTGATAAACCCTGATCTAATTTCGCAACATAATTATCAATTACAACAACTGCATTATCGACAACCA
>JAEINX010000113.1 GCA_016342645.1 Bacteroidales bacterium
TTTTGAATAATTTTTAGAATTCTTTTGTCAAATTTCTCAAAAGTGGAACCGAAAATCATTTTAATATTTTTATAATTAAATATTTCCTTAGTCATAATCGAAGAGGGGCCAAGTAAAAATATTTCGCAACTATTATTTGTTGAATTAATTGAATTTATAAAGCTTAAGTTGAAAATTGATGTTGATGTTAAAATTACAGCATCAGTTTTTTTAAGTATTGTTTTTTGTTCGGATAAAGGTGTTAAGGCAATATCTTTTTTCGAAAGATCGAAAATTGTTATTGGAATGCCTGCATGATTGAATTTTTTTAAGATTGGTTTGAAAAATCCAAGCATTACAATTTGCTTATATTTTCTGAAATCGACAACATCAAAAATGTCGGCTGAATTTTGAAAATTATTTGAATAATTCAGAAGGGAATTCAAATATGCGTTTAAAACTATGCGATGTGAAAAGTTATTTAAATCATATTTCAAATAAGTATTTTTATCGGTATTAATTTTATGTCCCAAATTTGCACAAACACCTATATTTCCGTTTTTTAAAAATACGGCAGAATATTTTAATCCGCTGCTGATTGTCTCAATTTTCTCAATATCAAATTTGTATTTTGATATTAAAAATCTAAGGGGTTCGATGTTTTTATTATAAACTTTCATCAATTTCTCCGTTTGGTAACATATTGTTGGGATGATAGATTCCATTTTCTTCTTTAAAAAAACGTACGCAATCTTTCCAATTTCCTTTGCAATAATTTTCAATCCATTTTGCATCCAATTTGCCTTGTTCGTAAAAGAATTTCATGGGGCAGACTGGATACCATTTACAATCTTGTGATAATATTTTCAACTTTTTGTAATCATTTACCATCTTACTTTTAAATGATTCGTTATAAATTAGAGAAGCAGGATGTGATAAGGGAAATATTTTTATTTTGTTAGCAAGAAAGATTTTGCCGAAAGCTTCGGATTTAGATTGTAGTAAATTGATTTCATATTTTTGGGTAATATATTTTGTGGCATAGTAACCCAAAGGAACTATTACCTTAGGATTTATCAATTCTATTTCTTTATCTAAATATTGACTGCAAGCTTGAATTTCATTTTGTTTTGGTTTTCTGTTTTTTGGGAGCATACATTTAATCAAATTAGTCATGTAAATTTCTTGTCTTGAGACACCTGCATCTTTTAATAATTCATCAAGCACCTTGCCCGAAGGCCCAATAAACATTTTTCCTTCCTTGTCTTCATTTTCACCCGGAGCTTGAGCAATCAACATAAGTCTGGCATTAAGATTTCCCTCACCTGTAAGAACATTTATTCGCGTTTTATATAGTTCGCATTTTTCACATTTTTTTATTTTTTTATTTAGATTACTAATTCTCATTTTGTTATTTTATCTTGTCAAATAAATCTAAAATCTAAAATATACTTCCATTCTATCAAAAGCCTTATTGATCATTTCTTCAGGAACACAAAATGATAGTCTTATATGTTTTTCGCCTGTTGGCCCGAATGCGATACCGGGAGTTGTAGAAACTTTAACTTTTTCTAACAAATCTTTACTAAATGCAAATGAATCTTCCCCATTTTTGCTAAGTATTTTTGGAAACATCAAATATGAGCCATCAGGTTTAACATATTGAAAAACTGAATTTAATTTATCTAATCTTTCACACATAAGATTTCTTGCTTTCAGGTAATGGTGTTTGAATTCGACAACACAATCCTGACTTCCTTTTAAAGCGGCAATTGCAGCATACTGTGAAGCTACGGGAGCACAAATAGCAAATGGAATATGAGCTTTTTTAACCTGAGCAAGAATTTCTTCATCAGCGTGTAAATAACCAATACGCCAACCTGTCATTGCATAGGTTTTTGTAAAAGTATAATTTGTAATTACATTTTTTCTTATCTCTGGAATAGAAGCAATACTAAAGTGTTTTTTGTCGTCAAAAACAAAATATTCATAAGCCTCATCAGTAATAATTGTGAGATTATTTTCAAGAGCAATTTTTGCTAATTTACGTAAATCTTTTTCAGGAAAAACCGTACCTGTTGGATTGCTTGGACTACAATACATTATTGCTTTTGTTTTAGGCGTAATTACTTTTTTTATAGCTTCAATATCCAAAGCAAAATTATTTTCTTCAATTAAGGGGATTAAAACAGGTATGCCTGAAGCAAGTCGAACTTGTGTAATATGAGTTGAATATGTTGGGGTAGGAAGGATTACTTCATCACCCGGATCAATTGTAGCCATAACAGAAGCAGCGAGTCCTTCAATTGCCCCAATAGTTACAATTATTTGTGAAGTATTTGCCTCAATATTATTATCCCTTTTAAGCTTTTTTACAATTTCTTCTCTTAATTCAGGTAATCCCTCGCTTTGAGAATATCCACCGGTTAACCCTTTTTTTATTGCATTAATAACTGCGTCATTAATATGTTTTGGTGTTCCGGTTGTTGGTTTCGCCCACGACAAAAATGCAACATCATCATATTGTTTTGACAACCTTGTCATTTCGTGGATTGCCGATTTTTTTAACTGATTTACTCTGTTTGAAATATTCATAATTCTATTATTTTTGAGCTTTAATTACTACAAAACTACCTTGTCCATATCCTTTTAATACTTCTTGAACTTTATTTATTTCATCTAATTTTCCGAAAACAGTTTGATATGTATTAATAATTTTAAATCCCGTATCTTTTAAAATTCTAAATAATTCTTCTGCTCCATAAAATGTTGCATTTTTATAGAAAATGCTTTCATTTTTATGCTCCAAATATTTTTTTCCTAAAGGACTGATTTTATCAACAAACCCAATAATAAAATAACCGTTTGTACTTAGTATTCTATTTACTTCATAAAAAGATTTATAAATATCATCTAAAAAACAAACGGTTGTTACCATTAATGCAAAATCAATACTTGAATCGGGATATGGCAAATTTTCAGCAACAGCATCAACAGCATTAATCTTTCTTGTTTTTGCTTTTTCCCTCATTGCTTTTGAAGGCTCAATCCCAGTTGTTATTCCAAGAGGTTTAGCAAAAATCCCGCTTCCTATGCCAATTTCAATTCCCCTTTTTTCAGAAGGAATTGCTTTTCTAATAGCATTTAATTCTGATTGGAAAACAAAATGATTATCCACAAACCATTTTTCGTATTCCTCAAGGTTGTTGTCAAAAGCTTCTGTTTTAGGCATAGTATTTTTATTTATTAATGTATGATTTTAAAATACCTGATTTTATTGTGAATAATTTAAAGTCAGATGATTTATTATTCCATTCATCCTTGATCCAATGTAAATGTTTATTTAATATATTAATAATATCCTCAAGTTTTTCGGAATAGATAATTACAGGAATAAAATATTTATTAACTATTTTAATGTTTTTGCTAAATTGCATAGATACTAACACATTTACTTCTTTTTCTTTTAGAAGTTTAATTATAGCATCTACTTTCCTTTTTGAATCATACTCGTTTTCTTCATCAAAAAACTTAAAATTATTGATTTCTTCATCTATTAAAACCATCTTATTATTAACATGCTTATATATAAGAAATTTATCAGCATCTCCAAAATACTTGTTGTTAAATTGGTTGTCATTATTAACTGCAAATGCAAATCTTAAGTTCATAGTTAAAATATTATAATTATACTTTCTTTTATTTTTAATAAACATCAAATTTAAAAATTTAATACATAGCCAATTATACCTGTTATGAACGCAAAAATAATATTAATCAATTTTACTGCAATAAATCCACGTTTAGATTCTGCAAGTAAAGGAAGCATCCCGTGTCCATCTTGGGCTATTGAACTTGCGAGAAGTATGCTGAATGGAATAGACCCTTGTGCAAATAGTGTAACAAAAACTAAATGTGGACCCGATTCAGGAACGATTCCTACTAATACTGCAATCACAAGAATAATTAGCATATTTTCTGTCATCCATGATTCAATATCAATAAAATTTGTTAAAAAATGAAGTGCCAATAAAGTTCCAAATGTCCATAAAAAAATTCTAAGAAGGTGTATTTTTACAATATGGTCCCAAAGGTGTTCTTTAAGAAAATGGTCTGGAACACTAATAACAACAAATAATGAAAAACTAACAACAAGCAATAATGTAATTTTAATCCATGTTTTCGCATTGCCTGCAAGTGCACCTGTCAAGAAAGCAATTAGAAGGGATAGGACAATTATTGTTATTATTACACGAAATATTGATGGTTTAAATAGAGACTGTAAAAATTTATCTTTCTGAAAACATTTACATTGTTCTTCATCATGAAGTGGAAATTTATTTTCTGCAAATTTATTTATAAATTTATTTGATAAAGGAATTTTATCGGTAATGTAACCGGCAAAAATACCGACTATAAAGAGTGCTAAAGTTAATAACACCGCTTTTTGAGGAAACATGGCAAACATAACAAAAGCTTCATCACCACTAGTGGCTATCATTGCTGTTACTATTGCGCCAAATGAAATTAACCTGTGAGAAAACAAGGCGACAGCCGTAAATGCACCAAGGCATCCTGGAATAGCACCTAAAAAACCAGCTAATAAATACTGTTTCCATCTATTCCCTGAAATATTTTTTTGCCAAATTCCATTGGTTTGAACATTGACATACTCAATAACCAGCATCATTACAAAAACAAAACCGGTTATCATTACGGATTGTTTAAGTACAAAAAAAACATCGTTTATCATAATTTTACTGCTTTAAGTAATCTTACATATTTTTTAAAATAAAAGCTTTCCTTAAAATTATCAAAATCATACTCTTTCAAAATATTTTTCCAATCCTTTTCAATAAAATCAAAAGCATATTTACATTCAATTTTTTTAAAGATAAAACGATGATGAAACGGCATTTTATTCATGTCGAATTCAGCGAAATCAAGTATATTAAAAGTGCCTCCCGTTTTCAAATTATTATAAGCATTTTTAATTATAATTTTTCTTATTTCATGAGGGAAACCGTGGATGACAAAGCTGATAAAAACTTTGTCGAATTTTTGATCAAGTTCAAAAGGCTGATCAATTCTTTTATTTATGAATTTTATATTTGAAAATTGTTTACAATTAAAATGAAATTGTTTTTCCATATCCTCAGAAATATCCAGCCCCATTAGTAATGAATCATCAGATAAATATTTGTTCATCAACAAAATATTTCGTCCGGTTCCACATCCCATGTCAAGTATTTTATCTTTTGGATCAATATCTAAGTCTTTGATAGCTTTATTAATAAAACCTTTGTATTTGCCAAAGGAAGCAATATTCATTAATTTATCGTAGATGCTTGCTGTGAATTTTGATAATTCAACTCCTGAATCAGGATATAGTTTATGCATTTTTTTAAATTTTATAAATTTTTAAATACTCTTGCGAGTGAATATCCGGGAGCATTAATTTTTAAATCTAAAAAATAACCAAAAGGAGTTTGCTCAACTTCAAACCCTGAATTGGTGAGTCTTTCGTCTATATTGTCGAATAGTGCTTTTGTAAATTCAGGCTCGGCTTTGCTTTCAGACAAATGAGCAAAAGAATGTAGAATAATTTTTTTGGTGTTATTTTTACCTGCAATCCATTTAAGATTTTTTAATAATTTCTTTTTGACGGCAGTTTCGTTTTCTTCATCTTCTTTTTCGACCTGAATGAATGCAGCCTGAATATTTTTAAATTCCTTTTCTTCTGTGAAATCCGGCATCGATTCAATTGTCTTTATTGCAGGATTAAACGAAAATTTGTTCATAAAGATCATTAAAAGTTTCATTTGTTTAGATTTTTGTAGTTAATAAATTCTTTTGCAATTCAATTTATTTTTCTTTAACCTCAAAAATATTTCCACTTTTGTCTTTAATAAATATCAGGTTTGAAAATTCTCTTTTAATTTTTATACATTCATAATCTCGGGATTCTGCTTTTTTGACAATAGCTTCTCGATCGTTTACCGAAATACAAGTATGATTGAATCCTTGCTTTAACTTTTCATTGCATATAAATAATTCTAAAAACAAATCATTTTTTTGCATAAAAAAAGCAGAAGTATCTTCAGGAGTATTAAATATTTTCTGAGATAATTCTTTGTTTAGAACAAAGTTCTTTAATTCTTCCATTTCAAGAATATCAGTATAGAAATTTTTAACTTCTTCAACATCTGAAACCGTTAATGCAATATGTTCGATCTTCATTTCATTGTTTTTTTAAAATTCAAATGATTCCTGCTTTCACCTTTTTTCCGTTCATTTACAATAATATCATGTTTTTGCTGAATTGTCTTTATACTATCAGAAATATCTTCATCATTCATCAAAATACAAACAAAGTTTTTTCTGATTCTTTTGATGTTTGGTCCAAAAATTTTAGAAACTACTACCTCAATCTTTTCATTTTTTAGCATTTTAGTAACACTTTTCGCTTTCTTAGGATCGGCATGAATTTCTTCATCTTCTTCTTCGGTTGTATTACTTATTTTTTTCATGAATATAGCTTCAGCGGATGAAATTTTATAAATATAATAATATTCTGAATCGCCAAAATGCCTATCAATAAATGATTTTCCGTTATCGCTTGCAAATGCTATTTTCATATCTATTGTAATTTAAAAAAAAGCGAAGCATATTATTTTTGATAATATACTTCGCTTTAATGAAATCTTAATTATTGTTAAAGCATAGTTTTCCTGCAACATCTTCTGCAGCCTTAATTAAAGGGTATCCTGCCGGTGAAGCTGTAAGCAATGGATGTGTTCCAATTTGTGCAGTTAAAAGAGAATTGATTGTCATTCGGTTTTGAATCATAATACCAATTGTGTTAGTCAATTCACCAATTGACAATCCTCCAGATACTTCGCCACCTAAAATTACACCTGATTCTTTACCTACAATTAATTTAACAGATTGACTATGTGTATCTTTAAGTGTTCCGGGATGTCGGTCAATTCCTTCAAAAAAACCTGTTACAATATCAAATTCTTCTTGATTTGCAATACTTTCAGTTAATCCGGCTACTCCGTATCCGTTGTTTCCTATTGCAGTGGCAAAAATCGAAATAGTGCCGCTAAAAGTTTTAATAGCCGATAATTTACAAAGGTTCATTCCTGCAATACGAGCTTCGGCACAAGCTGTTGAAGCAAGCATAACCGGACAGGTTTTTCTGGTAACAAAATCACGTTTTTCGGCACAATCGCCAACTGCAAAAATGTTTGTATCTCCGGTCCGCATATATTCATCTACTTTTATAAATCCCATTTTATTAACTTCTAAACCTGATTTTGCGGCAAGTTCGGTATTAGGTTTATAACCCATTGATAAAATTACGGCATCGGCAGGAATTTTATCTCCGTTTTCGAGAATCACACCTTCTACTTTTCCATTACCAAAAAGTTCATTTACGCCAATTCCAGTCATAATTTTTACGCCTCTTTCATTTAATGCTTTTTCGGCTTTTATTGAAATATCAGTATCAAAAGCAAGCCCAAGAATATGCGGAAGTTTTTCGATTAAAACTACTTCCTTGCCGGCTTTGATCAATTCATCGGAAATTTCTACTCCGATAAAACCGGCCCCGATTGTAATAACTTTTTTACAATCTTTAAGTTTTTCTTGCATTTCGTCAACATAAACCTTGTTTTTAGGAACTGAGAAAACGTTGTTCAAATCAAACCCTTTCAGCCACGTTGGAGCTTTAGGAATTGAACCTGTTCCTATTACAAGTTTTTCGTAACAAATATCCTCACCATTTTTTAATTTGACTATTTTCTTTTCTCTGTCAATAGAAACGGCTTCATCATAAATAACATTAATTCCGTTTTTTTCAAACATTTGTTCGGCAGGCAATAAATTGTTTTTTGTGCTGGAAACCGAGCCAAAAACATAAGGAATTCCACATGGAATAAGTGTTTTTGCTTGCATGGTAAGCACTGTGAATTGTTTTTGTGGATTAACTCTTTTACCTGTGGTAGCTGCAACTAAGCCGGCAGCACTACTACCAATCACCAATACATCTGTGTTAATCATTTTTTATAAAATTTTAAAAAGTTTTTAGATTATTATTTTTGAAAGCTTCAAAAGCTTCTTTAACTGTCATTTGGCTTGCACCGGTAAATATTTTAATATTTGCTTTTTTGAGAACCGATGCTGCATTTCCTCCCGGCCCGTTTCCGGTAATTAGAATATCGGGATTGAGGTCAAATAAATTTTGTGCAGTTTTTGGGCCTGCACCATGAGCATCGTTTGCAATTGCCCGATTATCGAAATGCGATAATTCATTGGTTTCGTCATCAAAAACGAGGAAGAAATCTGTTCTTCCAAACCGAGGATCAATCATCGAATCCCATTCGGTTCCTTTTGTTGTGAATGCTATTTTCATTTTTTTATATTTGTTCCCGCAGATTCCGCAGATTATCGCTAATTTTTTCTGCATTTTTATGCGAAAGATTAATTTGTTTTTTATTTCTTCAAAAAAATATATGTTTTTATTTAGAATGAAAGTACTTTTTCCGACTCAACTACCCATTCGGCAAATTCTTGCATATTACTAAGTTCAACTCCATCAATCAATTTAAGTTTATCAATTCCTCTTGCAACTGAGCAACCACCACAAGCCTTGATGTGGCCACCGTCATTTATAATTATTTTCAACATGTTTTCGATATTATAAAAACCTGTAGGTGTTTTTTGATTAGGGAGAGCACAATTAACAGCATCTGCAAGTAAAAAAATTCTTAAATCAATATTTTCTTGGTCATTAAGAAGTGTTATTCCCATTCTTAAAGCATTGTATGCTTTTTCTGTCCCATAAGGAGCATCGTTAATAATTATTAAAATTTTCATTTTTGTATTTTAAATTAATATTTGTTTTATTTTATTCCAGCTTTCGGTGATAATGTTTTTAAGTTCTTCATTTTCGTATTCGACAACAGTTTTCCCCAAAGTCATAGCTTTAGTGAAATCTTCATCGTAAGGTAATTTTGAAATAGGCATGATATTTTCTTCGGCAAGAAAATCTCCGATCTTTTCAGTTATTTCTTTATTAATGTCGTATTTATTAATAATACAACCGGCCTTGATTTTAAATTTTTTTACTAATTGGTAAACTCTTTTCAAATCATGCAAACCTGAAACACTTGGCTCAGTTACTAAAACTACAAAATCAGCGCCTGAAAGCGATGAAACCACCGGACATCCAATACCGGGCGAACCATCGGCAATTATCATTTTTTTATTGTTTTCGGTTGCAATTCTTTTGGCTTCATTTTTTACCTTCGCAACTAATTTACCGGAATTATCGGCCGCAATCCCGAGTCTTGCATGAACCATAACATTTCCGGCTTTAGTGTTTGAGATATAAGTTTTGCCAACGTTTTGAATCTTGTTAGTTATAGCTTCAACAGGACAAACACGTGCGCAATATCCACATCCGTCGCAACTTATCGGATCAATAAAATGAATGCCATCAATTAATTTAATTGCACTAAAACGACAAACCTCAATACATTTTCCACAGTTTATACATTTTTTATTATTAATTATTGCAAGCTCGCCGCTATAAAAATCTTCTGATATTTGAAAATCCGGTTTCATTAAAAGATGCATATCGGCTGCATCGACATCGCAATCGGCAACAACAACATTTTTTCCACCAAGAATAGCAAATGATGCGGTAATTGATGTTTTTCCTGTTCCGCCTTTTCCGGAAATTACTACTATTTCTTTCATTTTTTCATTGATAATTGATAAACTCTTAATTCTTCTAATTTCATAATATTACATTTTGAATTAACAATTTTTATAAAATTAACGATTTTCAATGACAACCAAATGACTATCAATGACACGCAGTAAAATAACTATCTGACCACTATCTCCATAATTGATTTATAAAGTTTATTTAATTCGTTTTTTACCTCAGGAATTTTTTTATAGATTAGTTCTCCATGAGAGTATAACTCTGCAATTTTTCTATTATTAGATATTTTGGCAAGAATTGGAATGTTGTTTTCGTTGCAATACTCAATTACATCATCATTGCCAATGCCAAAACGGTTAATAACAACTCCGAAATTTTTTTTCAACTCTTTCATGGTTTCGGCTGCAAGTTTCATGTCGTGAAAACCGAAGGGAGTTGGCTCGGTTACAAGGATAACAAAGTCTACATCTTTTGTAGCTTCAATAACAGGACAAGAAGTTCCGGGTGGAGAATCGAATATTTTAATTACTTCATCCGAAAAATGTTTATCAACATATTTTTGAGTTTGCGAAATTAAGGGAACAGCTTGTTCTTCACCAATATCAAGTTTGCTTTCGACAAATGATAAGTTATTAGCTTGCAGATGTTTTAACTTGCCTATTTTTTTTGGCTTCATAGGCAAAGCTGAAACAGGACATAATTCCGAACACGCAAAACAAGAATGACATAATTCGGGAAATACCATTATTTGAGGGCCTAATTGTATGACCGCATGAAAATTGCATACTTTCTGGCATATTCCGCATAATGTACATTTATCTTCAATCCATTCGGGAATCATTTTAAATTTGTCCTCCTCGTGAACTAATCTCCCTTCAATAAACAAACTTGAATTGGGTTCTTCAACATCAAGATCACATAAAACAATTTCCTCACTTTCGGAAATGTAAGAAGCAAAATTTGTTGCTAAAGTAGTTTTTCCTGTTCCACCTTTCCCACTTGCAATTGCTATTTTCATTTCTATTAATGGTCACATAAATTCTGGCCTGTTTTCAGTTGATCGGACAAATAATTTTCAACCAGCTTTTGTGGTGAATCGGCATCGACACCTACGCAGACTTCAATATTGTTTTGAGTAAATAAATCTTGTGCCCTTTGTCCCATTCCACCTGAAATTATTGTTGAAACACCTTGTTGAGCAAGAAATTGCGGGTAAACTCCGGGTTGATGAACAGGAGGAGTTACATAAGTTTCGTTAATTATTTTTTGGTCTTCTGTTTCAATAATTGCAAATTTCTCGCAATGGCCAAAATGTTGGCATAATTTTCCGCTTACAGTCGGGATAGCAAATAGTTTTTTCATTTATAAGATATTAAATTTATTATTTATTTTTTAAGTAATTCTTCTCTAATCATTGTTTTGCCACAATTGGGACATTTTAATGTTGTGCATTTCATGCCCTGTTGATGAGGAATTTTTGTACCACATTTGGCACAAACACAAAATCCACCCGGCCCGCAAGCACCACCTTTGTTTCGGCCTCTTCCACCTCCACGGCCCAAACCTTTTCCACTACCGAGGATTCCGCTATTTTTTGAATTATTCATTTTTATTTATTTTGTTAAAATTTCTTTTTGTAAATAAAGCAGGCAGTTTTACCTGCCTGCTTAAATAATTAAAACTACTTTTCTGTTTCAGAGAGCTTTTTTTCAAGAAATAACAATTGATTTTTAAGAACATTAATCTCGCTTTCAATTGCATTTTTATCGGAAAGTTCTGGATTTACCCAGTTTCCTACGTTTCCAAAACCTCGTCTGAAACCAGCTCCAAAAAAACCTCGTCCTCTTCCTCCAAAAAAACCTCTTCCAAAACCACGTCCTGATCCTGAAAAATTTCTAAAATCAGTGTTTTCACCGGTAGCACATACTCCCATGCGTCTTCCGGTCATCGGACCGCTACCTGCCGGCCCTGTTCTGTCGCCTCCCGGCATTTTGACCTCCTTTTTTTAAATGATTATTAATACAACACTTACCGTGTCCAAAACCTCCTGCAAGATTTTGCAGATTGTTTGAATTGCATTCGGGACATTCGGTAATTGAATTTTTCATATTTGTAGTAAACATATGTCCACAATTAACACATTGAATTATATTATTTCTAAAATGAATGTTTCCGCCTTCGATGGTTAATAGCTTTCCTTGAATAATGAATTCTGCAACTTTTTTTCTTGCTTTTTCTATTAATCTCGAAAATGTAGGCCTTGAGATACCCATTTCTTCGGCAGCTTCAATATGCGACAAACCAAGATGATCGGCTAATCGAAATGCTTCATATTCATCAAGTGAAATAAGAATTTGACTTAATGATTTTACAGAGATTCCAATGGGTTTAAACTCCGAAAATATCGGGGGTTTAAATATAATTCTATTTTTTTCAGGCCTCGGCATGTTACTTTTTCATTAATATTTTGCAAAGGTAATGAACTTATGTTCATAAAAAACAATTTTTATGTTTTTTTTTTTACTTTTTTTTACAAAAATATTTTAATTGATTCTAACTGCCTGAAATTATTGATTATAGATTTAAAAACCACAATTCAGCATTTTGAAATTATTCTATCATTTTTGAAACTAATTCTTTAAATAGCTTATAAGCAAGCATTGCAGTCATATTATTTATGTCTCTAAGCGGATTGTATTCAACAATATCAGCTCCTACTACTGGAACAGGAATTGATTGAATTATAGTAATCAACTCCCTTGAAGTCAAGCCACCGGGCTCATAATGTGATATTCCGGGTGCAAAAGCAGGGTCAAGAACATCGAGATCAATTGAAATATACAGAGGGGATTCCAATGTTTTTATAAAATCGTAATTGAAATTTTTCATTTCAATGATTTTTATGTTAAACAATTCTGCTTGTTCTTTTTGATGTGTATTTAGAGTTCTTATACCAACTTGCGTTAATGATTTAACTTTATTTTTTTCCATCAAACGTGCGAAAGGAGAAGCATGAGAATAGGGATTATTTTCATAACTATCGTAAAGGTCAGGATGGGCATCAAGATGGAGAACATTCAAATCCTTAAACTTTTCAGAATATGTTTCAATAATTGGGAAAGAAATTGAATGATCGCCTCCAAAGCATATAATTTTATCAGAATCAGCCAGTTCTTGTTGAATATTTTTCTTTATCGTTTTATAAGCCGACTCCGGATCATATTCTTTAATTAAAATATC
>JAEINX010000114.1 GCA_016342645.1 Bacteroidales bacterium
TTTTCTGAAACTAAAATCAGCATTTCTAACCCCAATTTCAGCACTTTGCGTATTGTTTTTATATATAACTGTATTTATCTTTGCATCAATTTATTTTTATAAAAATATGGACTTATTGAACTTTATAGAAAGATTTCAGGATGAAAATGATTGTTTCGAATATTTTAAATCCATCAGGGAAAAATCTGGTATTATATGTAAAAAATGTGGCCATAATAAACATATCTGGTTAGCCGGAAAAGTTCAGTTTGAGTGTAAACAATGCGGAAACCGGATAAGCATTAAAAGTGGTACTGTAATGGAGAATTCGAAGTTACCAATAAAATGCTGGTTTATTACAATACATATACTTACATCTTCAAAGAAAACATTTTCAGCATTAGAGATACAGAGATATTTAGGTTATCCGGAATATAAGTCGGTTTGTGAAATGTTGCATAATTTGCATTTGGTTATGGACAAAGGAAGTAATGAATATACTTTTAAAGGCTTACTTTTTGCCTGTGTAAACAATCAAATTCCGCGCTACGAAACAACAAACGACCAACAACATAGCTTACATGTCAGTTTTTCTGAACCTGAAAATCAGCATTTCTAACCTCAATTTCAGTGCTTTGCCTATTGACTTGTGTATATTTTTCATATTATCTTTGTTGCAATTAATTTATTTATTTATGAACTAAAAATTTAAGTATTATGAAAAAATTAGGATTATTTTTTACGATGATGGTTGGAGCAGCTTTCTTGCTCACCACAAATGTAATGGCTCAAGGAGTTACTGCAAGTGCAACTGGTTCTGGAACAATAGTAGCACCACTTGCTATTTCAAAAACAACTGACATGAACTTTGGTAATGTGGCTGTCGGAGCTAGTGGCGGTACTGTAGTACTAAGTACAGCTGGTGCAAGATCAGTAACCGGTGATGTACAGCTTGCTGCAACAAATACGGGTACAGTATCTAAAGCTGTATTTGCTGTTATAGGAGAAGGCGCATATACTTATAGTATTACGCTACCGTCTGTGGATTACATTATTACCAGATCTGGTGAGTCAGAAACAATGACAATCAATACTTTTACCAGTGATCCTACACCAACCGGTACATTATCTGACGGTACTCAGACGCTAAATGTTGGCGCTACACTAAACGTTAGTGGTTCTCAAGTTGCAGGCGTATATACAAATGCTACGGGATTTGATGTTACGGTTGCTTATAATTAAGAGCAATAATCTAAGCTGAATTTAAGCTGAATTTAAGTAATTTTAAAAAAGCGATATTTTTATATCGCTTTTTTTTATACTTTTATAAGTAAAAGAGGGTTACTTTTGTAAACCATTTATATAATCAAAAAATATAATTTTTCAAAAAGTCATGCTTATTAAACCACGAAAAGGAAAAAAATATTTAAACAATCATTGTATTGTTCTTCTCCTTTTTTTTCTCCTTTTTCCTGCAATATTACCGGCACAGGAAAGTGTTTCTGCAAGTGCAACTGCTACTGCAAACATAGTAGCACCACTTGCCATATCAAATTCAGTTGACATGGATTTTGGTAATGTGTCTGCCGGTGCTAGTGGCGGTACTGTAGTTTTAGCGACAGATGGTGGAAGAACAGCAACCGGTACTGTACAGCTTGCTGCATCAAATGCGGGTACAGCAGCTTCTTATGATGTTACAGGAGAAGGCGCATATACTTATACTATTACGCTTCCGTCTGGTGATTACACTATTACAGAAACTGGTTCAGAAACAATGACAATCAATACTTTTACCAGTAATCCTTCAGAAACCGGTACATTAAGTTCCGGTACTCAGACTCTACTTGTTGGCGCTACACTAAACGTTAGTGCTAGTCAAGTTCAGGGCGAATATACAAATGCTACGGGATTTGAGGTTACGGTTGCTTATAATTAAGCGCAACAATATAAGCTGAATTTAGGTAATTTTTAAAAAGCGATATAAAAAAAATAATTATGCAAAAAGTTATGTTTATTAAACCACAAACAGAAAAAAAAATATTTAAACAATCTTTGTATTTTTTTCTCCTTTTTTTTCTCCTTTTTCCTGCAATATTACCGGCACAGGATTTACTTATATTTCCTAAAAGGGCAGTTTTTGAGGGACGGGAAAGAGTTCAAACCTTTAATTTAAACAATATCGGAGCGGATACGGCAACATATAATCTTTCTTATTTGCAATACCGTATGGATGAAAATGGGGAGTTTATAACAATTACAGAACCTGATTCCGGTCAGTTTTTTGCCAGTCCTTATCTACGTTATTTTCCCCGCCGTGTAATTTTAGCTCCAGGCGAATCGCAAGTTGTAAAAATACAACTTACAAAAACAAATGAGTTGGTAGCAGGGAGGGAATACCGTTCGCACTTGTATTTTAGATCAGTCCCTATTGATAAACCTCTCGGGGAAAATGAAATTACAGAAGATACTACTTCAATCTCGATAAAATTAACTGCTGTTTATGGTATTTCTATAGCCAATATTATTCGCAGGGGAGAATCAACAACCAAGGTCAGCCTCTCGAATTTATCTTTTGAAACATTTAATGATACTATTCCAATTCTCAAAATGGATTTTAACCGCACAGGGAATTTTTCGTGCTACGGCGATTTTGTTGTAAATTATATATCACCCGGGGGCGAAACAACTGAGGTTGGCAAAATACAAGGATTTGCTGTTTATACGCCTAGAGTATTAAGGAGGTGCAAGATAATACTCAAAAAACCTGAAGGTGTTGACTACAGCAAGGGGGAATTGAGGGTTATATATTCAACCCAACCGGACGTGGGGAAGACAAAACTTGCCGAAGCAGAGTTGATGTTAAAATAAAATTTGCAGTAAAAATATTTTAAAAATTGAATATAAAAATCTATGAATTCCTTAAAATCATCATTATTGGTTTTAGTATTATTAACTTCAATGGGTAAAATGTGTTTATCACAAACCATTGATATTACAAATACTCAAAATCTAAATTTTGGAACTTTTTGTCAAACTGATGATGCAGGAGGAACAGTAACGGTTTCAAATACAGGAACTCGTTCTTCTACCGGAAACATAGCACCAATCGGTCAATCGTTTTCTTATGCTGTATTTACAATTACAACGGATTCTGTTAATCAGTTTTCGCTACAAATAGATAAGCCGCTTATTAGTATTTCGGGTAGCAACGGAGGTTCAATGTCGCTTCAAATTGGTACAGCAAACCCTGAATTCCCGTCTCTTGTAGTAGGATATCCTGCTACAGTTTATATTGGCGGGACACTTACCATAGGAACCCGTTCAGAAAACCCGGCAGGCTCATATAACGGGAATTATTTACTCTACTTTAATTTTTATTATGAGTAATGTATTCGAAAATAAATATTTAACTAATACAAATCATCATCGTTTTTTTTTTGATGATTTGTATTGGTTTATTTGTTTCCGTTTGTATTTTACCTGTTAAGTCGTTTGCTCAAAATATTAATCCTGAATATGATGAGGTATTACTAACCCTGAATGTAAAAGATATGGGTAATACTGAAATACCATCATTAATTCATAATGAAGAAACATACCTTCCTGTAATTGATATTTTTAATTTTTTGAAAATTAAATGCCTTCCAACTGACGGGCTTGATTCAATTAGCGGTTTTTTAATAAATCAAAACGATAATTATCTCGTTGATAGAATAAACAATCGCATTATTTACAAAGGGAAAAACTATAAAATTGAACCCGGAGACTTAATCCGTACAGAAACAAACTTATATCTTAAATCAAATTATTTTGGACAAATATTTGGCTTAGAATGTACATTTAGCTTCAGAAGCTTATCTGTATCGCTAATGCCGGAATTTGAGCTGCCAATTATTAAAGAGATGCGTTTGGAACAAATGCGCTTAAACATCAGTCGTTTAAAAGAAGGTTTTATTGCAGATACTACCATTGAAAGAAATCATCCGTTTTTTCACTTTGGAGTAGCCGATTGGTCGATAAACACAACACAGAAAATTAACGGGACTAATAATACCAGGCTCAATTTATCAATGGGGGCTATTCTTGCGGGAGGGGAATTTAGCGGCAGGATTAATTACAACAATAATGCTCCTGTTTCAAACAAAAATCTTTTTTACAGATGGCGATATGCCGATAACAATAAAAAAATTGTCCGCCAGGTAGTGCTTGGAAGGATTGGCTCTCAATCGATATCAACTATTTATAATCCTGTTTCGGGTGTGCAAATTACCAACTCTCCTACTATTAACAGAAAATCTTTCGGCACTTATGTATTGAGTGATCATACCGAGCCGGGATGGACAATTGAACTTTATATAAACAATGTTTTAATTGATTATGTAAAAGCTGATGCATCAGGTTTTTTTACTTTTGACGTACCTCTTATGTACGGTAATACCGATGTTACACTGCATTATTACGGACCTTGGGGAGAAGAAAAAATAGTTGAAAAAAACCATAAAATACCCTATAATTTTCTCCCTGTAAATAAATTTGAATATACCATTAGCTCAGGTATTGTTGAAGATAGTGTAAACAGTATTTTTTCTCAGGCAAGAATGAATTATGGATTATCGCGATATATTACTGTTGGTGGGGGCTTTGAATATCTTTCGTCAATACCAAGTGGTAAAGGCATGCCTTTTATTAATACTTCAATACGATTGTCATCCAACATACTTTTTACAGGAGAATATACTTACGGTGTCAGATATAAAGGAATGCTCACTTATAATTTGCCTTCAAATTTTAATTTTTCATTAAATTATACTAATTACGACAAAAATCAAGAGGCTGTAATAAATAATTATAAAGAAGAATTAAGGGCGATAATATCGAAGCGTTTTCGCATTTTTAATATTTCAACTTTTTCTCAGCTTGCCATCAATCATTACACTATTGGATCGTTAAAACTAACAAATTCAGAGTTTGTTTTGTCAGGTTCATCTCATGGGGTAAATGTAAACTTAACAACTTACGCATATTTTATGGGATATGAAAGTACAAGCATTAACAGCAAATTAGCGTTATCAACGAGACTTCCCGCAAATATTATGTTAAAATCTCAAGTAAGGTATGATTATAAAAACAATACCTTACTTTCAATGCAATGTGGTTTGGAAAAAATTTTTTTCAGACATTGTTTTATCAACTCAAGCTATGAACGTAATTTTAATAGTAATACAAACTACTTTAATATTGGTTTTAGATATGATTTTCCGTTTGCACGTGTTGGGTTAACAGCCAATAGTAGCAATAATATAACTACATTCACACAGTCAGCCAGTGGTAGTTTAATTTATGAGGCAAAAGCAAATTATCTTGACTTTAATAAAAATAATAATGTAGGGAAAGGGGGAATTATCTTTTTACCATTTCTTGATATTAATAACAATGGCAAGAAAGATAAGAATGAACCTAAGATTAGCGGTCTTAATATTCGTGTTCATGGTGGTGGTATTACAGAAAACAGAAAAGACAGCACAATTGTTGTTTCAGGGTTAGAGCCATATATAGACTACTTTGTTGAACTTAATGCAAATAGTTTTGAATATATTGCATGGAAAATTAAAAAGAAAACCCTGAGTATTTCTATTAACCCTAATCAATTACGCTTAATTGAAGTGCCGGTTTCCGTTCTTGGAGAAGTATCGGGAATGGTTTACATGAAGCAAGCCGGGGGCCAAATCGGACAGGGACGTATTAAAGTGTGTTTTTATAATAAAGATTCTGTATTAATTGCAAGCACTCTTACTGAAATTGATGGATATTTCAATTATCTCGGCCTTGCCCCTGGCTCATATACAGTTAAAATTGATTCAAATCAGTTAAATAATCTTAAAATGACCGCTTCACCTGATGGAGTTCCAATTACTATTTTGCCTTCGGAAGATGGCGATATTGTGGATGAATTGGAATTTGTTATTACAAAAAAACAAAATGAGATAGAAACTCAAAAAAGCAATAAGCCATATAAACAACAAATTGACCCACGGAATGGAGAAGCACATACTATAATAACTCCTGAAAATAACATTGAATATAGGGTTCAAATTATTGCATCAAGCAAGAAAATACTTAAAACATGGCTTGCAAAAAAATACAATTTGAATCAAACAATAAAGGAAGATTTTCATAATGGCTTTTATATTTATACAGTAGGGGCATTTCCAACTTTTGAAAAAGCAAAAAAATATAGAAATAAACTTATAATAGCAAATTATATTCACGATGCTTTCGTGGTAAAGTTCAAGAATGGGAAACGACAATAATACAGTAATACAAAATTGCAAGATATTTATTCAAATTTTGAAAAAAATTATCAATTGAACCAAGTTAAAGTTAAATCATTTTGGGAAAAAGCAAAAGAGGCAAAATTACTTTCTCGTGAGATGGTTAAATATATTAATTACATTCGAAATGAATTAATCTCAAAAACTGAAGGCATCTCAATTGATTCTGCAAAAAATATCTCCGTTAAAGAAATACGGAAGAAAGACAATTACACTATACCTACAAATTATTTTATTGGAAATTTGGATGATGGCTCTGATGGTGTTGCAAAGGAATTAAAAGATAAAATAAATGAGTATCGTCAAGAAATGCTCAAATTGGTTGATCCCAAAAACTTAGATAATGTAAACCTCGGCCTTACAACCGAAGGTCCTTATTATAATAATGATGGTAAAGAGCAAAACTGGGAAACACACTTTTTTTATAATACAATTATTGCCGCTGATATTCCTATTTTAAATAAAATTATTTCAGACATATATAATGCAGAATTTGATGTTGTTAATTTATTGCATAAGTCAATCGGGCAAGGGGATTTTAAATTTGACAGAATAGAAGCGAAGGTTCTTCCAAAAAGTGATTTTGTTTTTATTGGCGATGAATATACAGCCGAAATAATTGTAGCTGCTTATGACACAACTCAAAGTCCTGAGATTTACTATTCTAAAAATATTGATTATTTGCCTGTAACACAATACAAACAAGCTACATTACTTGATAGTAAAACCGGGAAAAAAGTAATTATAAGTTTCTCTGCCAAATCGGAAGGAATAAAAAAATACGCCGGATTTGTAAGAGCAAAAACAGGTACCGGTATTGTAAACGATTATCACTTTAATAGTGAATACGTTGTAGCTAAACCTTCTTGTACCATATCAGCTAAAAAAATGAATGTGTTTTATATTGGTGTTAATAATCCTGTTTCTATTTCTATTTCAGGAATACCTAAAGAAAATCTGATACCTTCTATTTCCTGTGGCACTTTAAAACCCGATACATTTAGCAATGATTGGATAGTAAATATTCCTCCCGGCTTTACTGAAGCAATTATCAACATTTCAGCTAATATTAACGGCGTTATAAAGGAATTAGGAGTTAAGGAATTCAGAGTCAAAAGGCTTCCTAATCCTGTTGCCACAATTGCGAATAAAAATTCAGGTATAATTGACCGGGAAATTATGATTGCTGCGGGTGTAATATCTCCCAAAATGCCATCTGACTTTGAATTCGATCATTCTTTTGTGATTAGTTCTTTTACAATGACAATCCAGAGAGGTTTTAAGGTTTATCATTTTAATTCAAGCAACTCATATCTTACAGATGAGATGATAGAACAAATTAAACGTACAAACAGAGGACAAAATATAGTTTTTGAAAACATTGTGGCCCGTGATCCCGATGGTATTGACAGAACTATTTCTCCACTTGTTCTTACAATTAATTAGTGTACAACCACAAATTTACTAAGCTATAAAATATTTTACTATCATTTTTACCAGACTATTTTTTTAATAGGTTTTGTAATTAGTCAAACCTGAAAAATCCCCATTTCTTGTTTAACAGAATAGTTTAGACAAGAATTCACTTTAAATATCTTTTCGATAAAATAGAAAATAAAATTTTTTCTCCCCGAAATTTCTTATTAAAACACTAAAAACCCTCAATAAGTACAGAACAAAATGGGATGTAGATCAACATAGCCTTCTCCGATTTCTCGGAGGACTCATTGCTGGTTTTTCGCAATGACTGAACAGGTTTTCCAGACAGCCCAGAGTCCTATTTATAGGCAGTAGTTTTTATTTACTTCTCATTATTTTTTCATTTATAGCAACTTACTATTATATAATATCGACACCTCATTTGCTTACCGATTCAACTACTAATTCAAATAAATGCATGTCATCATGTTCAGTTCCAGATTCAGGGTGTACTGGATTTTCAGCCTCATATTTTAATACTACTACCAAGTCTAAGGAAGGAACTATACCAATAATCTGACCTCCAAACCCACTTGCAAGAAAAGCAGGGTGTCCTCCTACCAATGTAATGAACCATTGATATCCATAGCTATATCTTCCATAAATATTTGTTATTTGATCTTTTGTAGATGTTCTCACCCAATCCTCCGAAAGTATAATTTGATTATCCCACTTTCCCCTGTTTAAATATAAAAAACCAAATTTTGCCATATCTCTCGCTGTCAGATACAGTCCAAAGCTGGCAGTTTCAATCCCTTTCGGGTCTTGCCTCCAAGTTTGAGACAATGGTTCAAGATATTCATTCCAACTATTATATATTATGGGTTGAGTAAGTGTGTCAAAGGGTATCCCAAGGGGGTCAAACAAATGCTCTTTCGCAATTTTTCCAGGAGATTCATTTGTGATATAATATACCAAGGATGTTAGAAAATGTGAATTGCCCGAACTATAATAAAACTTCTTTCCAGCTTGAGTATTTTGACCCCGTGCTAATGCAGATGCTACCCAGTCATCAGAAAATATCCAATCAATCCACAGTGGACCTGATTCAGCCCACGACAATCCGGTTGTATGTGTAAGTACGTGATACAGGGTTATGTCGTTGAATTCAGGATATGATGGCATCAATTCAGACATTAATTGATATGTGGAACTAATCGTTTGTTGATCCATAAGCATACCTATTAGCGCTGAACCAAAGCTTTTAGTAACCGACCAAAGATTTGTGCTTTGCTCTTTCCCTCCATCTCCATAATAATGTTCAAAAACTAAATAACCATCTTTAACTACCAGCAAAGCTCTGGTTAGGGGATCATTCTCAGCGAATTGATCTGCTAAGTCCATTTTCATTGGATCAATATTATGATCTTCAAGAGAAGCTAATTCCCATCCATCTGTAGGCCAATATAATCTTTCTTGAAGAGGCCAGTTATAACCGGTATTTGGAACAATAAAGTCCTGATCTGAATCTTTACTACAAGATGTTAAAATTGAAAATGACACAACTAAAGAAAATATGCTCAGAAGATATAATAATACTATATAACTTTTAAGTATGGTAAATATATTTTTCATATAACGTACTTTCAATTTAAGAAATATTTAAACCATTAATTCCATGACTGAATTCGATTCAAAATTAATGCCAAAATTTTGAATATTGTGCGTTTGGCATTTTAAAACGCTTCACTTCAAATTTGTAATTAATTATATTTATTGTTGAACTAAATCCCTTCGGGATAGCTTAAAAAATATTTCAATACATTATTTACAAATTCTTATATCTGCAAATTATAAACAATTAAAAATTTAAAAAAATGTTCGTTCATTTATAAACCATTAAAATGGTTAGTGAAATTACTCGACCTAAGCAACCCACGACTTAAGTCGTGGGTTACTAATGAAATATGAAAACATTAACCGTTTTAACGGTTTTATAGAGTAAATATCAATAAAAATATTAGGACGGATTAACACTATTTCGTTCACCCCACCCGAAGGAGTTGGAAAACTTAACACTACACATCTAATTAATTCCAAACCCCGGGAATTTTTTCTCCACAAAATTTACATGAGGCATTAATAATATTATTACTGATAATTGTAAAACCTCTTCTTTCAACTATAGTTTTTCCACATTTATTGCATATTGTGCAATCGGCAGTAGTGTCGGGCACATTTCCAATATAAACAAATTTAATACCTGAATACAAGGCAATTTGTCTTGCTTTTTCAAGAGTAGCATTTGGTGTAACGGGTAATTGCTTCAGCTTATATGTTGGATGAAAACGACTGAAATGCAAAGGATAATCCTTGAATCCGTTTTCCACAAGCCAATCACACATTTTCTTTATCATCTCAAAATTATCAGTCCATTCGGGAACTATCAGATTTGTAATCTCAAACCAAACATTTTCTTCCTTCAGGATTTTTAAAGTATTTAAAACTGGCTCTAATGTGCCTGCATTCAACATCTCATAAACTTTATTATCGAAAGATTTGAGATCAATATTTGCAGCATCAATCACTTTACAAAGTTCCCTGAGAGGCTCTTCATTTATATAACCGGCTGATATTAAAACATTCTTTATACCCTCTTTCCTTGCTAATACCGAAGTATCGTAAGTGTATTCATAAAAAGCTATCGGTTCTGAATAAGTATAAGCAATTGACTGACATTGATTTTTCTTGCATTCTTCGACAACTCTTAGGGGCATTAAATCGTAGTTTCTGGTTTCATTCGGGCTACGCTGAGAGATTTCCCAATTTTGACAATTTAGGCATGCAAGATTACACCCGGCAGTTGCAATAGAAAAAGCGGTGGAAGATGGCAAAAAATGATACAAAGGTTTCTTTTCGATTGGATCAATGTGAACTGCACAAGGATTTCCATAAGCAATACAATATAGTTTTCCATCTATATTAATTCTTGTGCGACATTCGCCGGTTTCATTCTCCTTTAAATTGCATATTGTCGGGCAAAGTCGGCATTTTACACCTCTTGCAGTTTGAGAGTAATATCTTGCCTCAATACTCCATTTATCTAATTTATCTGAAGGTGAAGGTATTGAATTAAAAGTTGATTTTGTAAAAATTTCTCTGCCAAAAGATTTTAAAGCATAAAATCCGCTTAAAGAACTTCCTAAACCTATCAATCCTTTTTTTACAAACTCTCTCTTATTCATTTCTTAATACTTCCTAATTGAGCTGGCACCGGAAGCTCTTTGATTTATTGATGGATTGCCTCTATATTTAATATTAGAAGCTCCTGAAGCATTAATTTCGAGGCTTTCGGTTGCAAACACTTTCGCATCAGCAGCACCGCTAATTTCAATCTGCATTTCTTCAACTTTAAAATCGGAAGCATCCAATTCGCTTGCACCCGAAATTTCCATATCGACTTCTTTTGCGCTTCCCCGTATTTCAAACTCGCTTGCCCCACTAAGCTCTGCATCAAGTTCCTTCAAATCAACATCAAGGAAAATCTCGGCAGCTCCGCTTACATCGAGAGATAATTCATTAAGAGTGAATTTATTCATACCTTCGATTTCAACTGCACCGCTAAGTGCGAGTTCATCAATTTCTACAAAAGTCAAATAAATACTCATCTTTTTGGGATTACGAATATCTTCTTTGTTGTAGATTTTAAGTTTTCCGTCAACTACTTTTGTAATAATCAATTCCATAAGATTTTCGTCTGCCTCAACAATTAATTTTTCATGGTTACCCTGAGTCAGGTAAACTGTATAAGCTCCACTAACCTGGATTTCATTGAATTCTTTAATATTTCTTTCTTCCTTTACAACATCCCCATTTCCTCTTACTCCATTTGGCATTATACAACCACTTGCAAATGTAGTTGTTATTAATAAAAGTGAAATTAAAGCACTTGTAAAATTTAATTTAATGTTTCTCATAATTATTAGGTTTTTAATGGTTTTAAAATAATAATATAAATATAATAATAATTTAAATATTCAGTCAAGCTTAAGGTTTCGATTTTGTTTCCATTACCTCAAATATTCTATTACTTCCAGCTTAGTTTCTATTATAAACATCACCTGAACCGGATACTCGAATACTATTTACCTTAGGGTCACCTCTGTAATAAACATCACCAGATCCTCTGCAAACAACATTTAAATTTCCGGATACATTTATTTTTAAGTCACCCGAGCCTGAATTTTCAACTTCACAATCGTTTGTTTTTAAATTATAACAATCGATGTCACCTGAGCTTGTATGTTCTATTTCTAATTTATCTGCTGAACCGTAAATTCCTATATCACCCGATCCATAGACGTTTAATCTACACTCACTAATTCTAAAATTATCTGCGTCGAAATCACCTGATCCGCTACTTTTTAGGAAAAATTCACCATTCACACCCGAAATATTCACATCGCCCGATCCCACTATTTTTCCGGTAACATTTTTTGCTTCAAGGTTTAAATCTAAATCTCCCGATCCGCAAACTGAAAATGAAAAATCGGAAGTTTTTATCATTCCAACTGTTTCAAAATCACCTGATCCTGTTAATTCAACTTCAACAAGATTTTTAACCGTTATCTCAGCTTTTAAAACCGATGGATTATATATTTTACCTTTTGTATAAATATGAAGAGTTTTATTATGAACTTCAGTATAAATTTGATCAATATACTCTGCATCAGCAATAATTTTTACCGATTCAGTTTTTCCCTGCTTTAAATAAATATCAACTGA
>JAEINX010000115.1 GCA_016342645.1 Bacteroidales bacterium
AAAAATAATGAAAATAAAAATAAAAAAATCAATTAAGAAAAGTATATTTGTGGTCTAAAGAATGGGGAGTACCATATCCAACCCCTTCGGGGATTTGAAACCCACGGCCCAGGTTTCAAATCTTCGTTAAATTATTGCAGAAAATTGCAAGTTCAAAATTGAAAAGCAAATGGTTTTACTTCACCAAAAATTTATTGTTGGCAAGAATGCTTAGTGGTGTTAGAGATTCATTGGCTCCGGGTTTTCGGAGCCAGCCATCTACTCAATTACCCAACGTAATTCTCACTCTTTTTTATGATCCAATCTTTTTTATTTCATATTTCCATTTTGTTTTTTTAAACTTTCTTCCTGTTGTATGCATTTGAACACCTTTTGTTACAACAAAAATCGGTACTGATATTGCAGATACTAAAGCAATTGAAAAAAGAAATGGGCCACCTCCTCCTGACACTACTGCATATATTGCACCATATCCAAAAGTTAATGATATAAAACCTCCAAATACAACAATCAAGCTGCCTAATATTTTTCTCCCTTTAGAATTTTTACTAATAATTTCAACATCATTTATTGAAACACAACTTTTCCCTCGTATAACTAAGCTATCCTCTTTTATTGTGAATTTACCTTTATAAACTTCGCCTGTATTTGTAAATACTTTTATCCTTTTACCTTGTTTAATGGTTTTAACTTTCCCATTTCTCTTTTTTGTTAAAATTAACACTTCGTTTTGACTTATAGATTCAATGTTTAAGCAGAAAATTAGAATAATTGAAAATACAGATGCTAAACTAAACTTTGCTGTTCTCATAATTTGAAGTTATTTAATTTATCCTTACTCTATTTTATAGGTTTTCAGGATTTCCCTTTAATCTAAAAATAATAATTCATTAATTACATAAATATTGATAAACGAATTTTTTATTCATTTTTATTTCCAATTCTGTAAGCAATTCCTATTAATATAATAATAGAATTTGTCTTAATACTTCCATCATTAACAAGCGGTAGAGAACTTATATTTGACAATCCAATATTATTTCTGATCTCAGCACTTAATAATAATTTTTCTCGTATTGGAAAAATCATTCCCAGTCCATAAGTTAAACCAAAATCCAGTCGTTTAAAATTATGTGTATTGTCAATTTTTGTTTCTGGATATTCACCAATTGCATTACTTTTATCTTGCTGTTTTATTAGATAGCTAAGATAAGGTCCAGCATTAGCAAAAAAGTTAATCTCCTTGCCAATAGTAAATCTACAAAGTAGCGGAACTGATAAATAGTCAAAATTCGAGTGAAACTTTATTTCTCCAATTACATTTCCATTTACATCAATTGCTATACTTTTTGTAGTTAATCCTTTTCTTTCAAAACTTATATTTGTCCTGATTGATACAAGTTTTGAGAAATTGTATTGAAATGTTAATCCCCCTAAAAACCCAATTGACACATCATTTGCAAGAGCATCGTTTCCATATAAAGATTTTAAACTTGGTCCCATTTCAAGTCCAACTTCAAATTTATTTGTTTGTCCAAATATTAGTGAAGAAGAAGATATTAAAATAATCAATACTAAATTTCGTAGTTTATTCATAGCTTTGTCTTTATGTTTGCAAACATGTGTATATACGGAATTCTGTTTATTTCCGCTTTAGTATTCAAAAAAGTTCCGCTTATACCCAGAATTCCACCGCAAAAGCAGAAATTTTTATATTTTATTTTAAATAATATCATCTAATGGATTTTATTTCATTAATCAATCTTTTATCAAAATCAAAACCTAATCTAACAATCGGTTTTTCGCCTATAACATCAGATACTAATATGATTTCCGGCTTACTCAAGTCTTGATTTTTTGTTTGTTTAATACAAAAAAACAAATGTACAACAAAGTTAATTTAGAATCAATATAAATTGTAATTGTTTTCACCAAAACTTTTTTTTTGCTATCAGGCAGTTTTGTTGCATTATTTATTCATTTATCAATTAAATCATAGAATAATAACGCTATATATTAAAATTATCTAATTGTGTCATTCAAGAATTTCATTGCAAAATATGTTCTCTTGAGTATATCGTTCAATAATTAAATATTTTTTTTTCATCTTTTCCAAAATATTCCATTGATAAAATACACCAATTTGCAGATAAATACCTGCATTTTATTGATTTGATTTTCTGGAAAGTTAAAAGAGGCCTATGTTTGCTATAAAATAAATTTAAAAATGAAGATGATGAAACGAAAATTCAAAAATTTAGCAAGTATCATGTTGGTAAGTATGATTATGCTTATTAGCGGAATTAGTTTACAAGCACAACAACGCGGACATCAAGGCCCGCCATCAACACCAAGTGATGATCAGATTGAAAAAATGGTGGAAGACCTATCAAAAGAATTGAACTTAACTGAAGATCAGGAAAAGCAGGTATCTGAAAAATACTTTGCCCATTTCGAAGATGTTGAAAAAAAGATGAAAGCAGGAAGGCCAAACCGTACGGAAATGGAATCTATGAAAACTGATTTTGAAAAAGAGGTTAAATTGCTGTTAACTGATGAGCAAAAAAAACTTTATGAAGCCTATTTAAAAAAACAAAATCATTCAAGGCCGCAAAGACGAAATAAATAAACCGCTAAGGAATATTCAACATTGATTTGATAATAAAATTTTAACAAACCTTTAAAAATTAAAACTATGAAAGAAATAAAAATAAAATTAACAAAAGTTTTGTTCTCAACTGTATTGATCATTTCAATGCTGTCATTTATAGCTTGCAACAAAGATGATGATGATAATCTATCAAACGATAATGTTGTTTTTGATGATACAGATTTTGTAGCAACCGATTGGACAACAGAAACACATGGTAATGATGCCGATCCGGATTTTGATAAAGTATTTGAGGATAATGCCATAAAAAGACTTGATATCGTTATAACGGAAACTCGATGGCAAAATATGTTAGATAATATGACAAATCTTTATGGGGCTTTTGGATCAGGTGGAGGCCATGGGGGAAGTATTGATGCTGATGAAGACCCAATGTTTGTGCCTGCAGAAGTATTTTACAATGGATTAGAGTGGTATCGTGTAGGTATTCGTTTTAAAGGAAATTCAAGCCTACGAACAAGCTGGCAAAGCGGAATCTTAAAACTAGCTTTTAAGCTTGATTTTGATGAGTTTGAAGATTACTACCCCCAAATAGACAATCAACGTTTTTATGGATTTAAAAAATTAAGCTTGAAAAATAATTATGATGATAAATCGATGTTACGGGAAAAAGTAGCCGGCGATGTGTTTAGAAATGCAGGCTTAGTAGCATCACATACTGCATTTTACACGCTTTATGTAGATTTTGGAGAAGGTCCTGTCTATTTTGGAGTATATACTATGGTAGAAGAAGTTGATAATACCGTTTTGGATACACAATTTTCAGACGATGACGGCAATTTATACAAACCTGATGGAACAGGAGCAAGCTTTGCTTCAGGCTCATTTACGGAAGGTGTTTTTGTAAAAAAAACAAATGAAGATGAAATGGACTGGTCAGATATTCAAAATTTATTTACTGCTTTGCATGACAATAAGCGAACATCAGACCCTGCAACATGGAGAACAAATTTAGAATCTATTTTTGATACCGATGTGTTTCTGAAATATTTGGCAGCAAATACTGTCATCCAAAATTGGGACACTTATGGAAGAATGACTCATAATTATTTCTTGTATAATAATCCTGAAACGAATAAACTAACATGGATACCATGGGATAATAATGAATCTCTGCAATATGGAAAACAAGGTGGTTCGCTTCCATTAAACTTTTCCGGTTTAAGTTCATCTCAATGGCCGTTAATTGGATATTTATATGCAGATGATGTTTATAAAGCCAAATACGAATACTATTTACAGGAAATTATTGATGGGGCTTTTAATGTTAGTACTATTCAGTCTAAATATTCAACATATTCAACCTTAATTGAACCTTATGCAACTACCGAAATTGATGGATATACATTTTTAAATTCAAGCTCAGATTTTCAAAATGCCATAAACGAACTTAATACGCATGTTGCAGAGCGAGCAAGTGCAGTAAATAATTATTTAAAATAATAATTATGTCAATCAATAGTATAGATGGATGCATCGGTTGCGGAACATGTGTTAAAACTTGCCCGACCGATGTTTTACGTCTTGATCCCAAATCAGGTAAGGCAGTGATTAAATATCCTGCCGATTGTCAGATATGTCATTTATGCCGGATGTATTGTCCGGTTGATGCTATAAGCATTTCGCCGGAGAAATCAGTTCCGGTAATTGTTTCATGGGGTTAAATTATTGAATATGAAATGGAATAATATAATTTTGGTGTTTAGTGTTTTAATTGGACTCCCACTGCTCTTTTGGGCAGTGGGAGATTTTCCTCGTCGTACAATCCTAAAGGAAGTTTTATCTGTTTTAACACTCATTGCATTTACAATGATGATTGGACAGTTTTATTTAACAAGGAATAAGCGTAAAATGTTTAAAGTAAAAAGCATAAAAAAGCTTATTAAACTTCATAAGATTATTGGATATGTATTTATCGGTATTATTTTATTACATCCTTTTTTTATAGTGTTTCCACGATATTTTGAATCAGGAGTGGAACCAATGGAAGCATTCACAACGCTAATAACAACATACAACTCCAGCGGAGTTGTTTTGGGTTTAATTGCATACTTACTTATTTTGATTATTGGTATAACTTCAATTTTTAGAAACAAATTACCAATGAAATATACAAGCTGGCGTTTACTGCATGGAGTACTTTCAATAATATTTATAATTGTTGCATCCTGTCATGCCATTGATCTTGGCAGGCATACAGATGTTCCTATGTCGATTTTTATAATAATTCTTTCGGGAAGTGGAGTTATTCTTCTGTTAAAAACCTATTTCTCCAAACCTCAAAATAACAGAATAAAGCCATGAATAATTCACAGGAAAACAAAAATATTTCGCGTCGTCATTTCTTAGGGATTGCAGGAGGAGCAGTCGGAATGGCTGCTATAGCTTCAATTGGATTTCCATCAAATTGGGCGGCAAATAAGATAGAAATAGATATTAATAATATTGAACAACAAAAAAATGAAACGGATGTGCTTGTTATTGGCGGAGGAATAGCAGGTTTATTCGCTGCAATAAAAGCATATGATGCAGGAAGTAAGGTAATGATGGTTTCAAAAGGCCGCCTTGGTTCATCGGGACAAACTCCTTTTGCAAAAGGAATTTTTGCCTATGATAAAAACAATTCAACTTATAGTATTGATGAATTTGTTGAAGCTGTTTCCGCTTCAGCTATCGGTACAAATAATAAAGCTTATACAAGGCAAGTTGCCGAGCATTCTTTAGCCCGGGTTAATGAGTTAAAGGAATGGGGTTTTTTTGATTCTGTATTATGCAATAAACCATTTCGAAAACCCATTGATAAACGTGGCATTACGGTAATGGAAAGAATTGTTATTACAAATCTTATTAAAGAAAACGGGAAAATTGCAGGTGCCGCCGGTTTTAGCCTGGATGAACAAAAGCTTCATTTTTTCGAAGCTAAAAGTGTTATCCTTTGCACCGGAGCAGGTGGTTTTAAACCAAATGGATTCCCCATTTGCGACCTCACCCACGATGGCACAATTATGGCCTACAATATTGGAGCTAAAGTTACCGGTAAGGAATGGAACGACGGTCATCCCGGACAGGCTAAAAATGCAGCAGATTGTTTTGATGGTTGGCATGGTATGTTTACAAAGAAACCAAATATAACAAATGTCGGTATTCGTCACGACCTTGGTGTTGATTTGAATTATCAGGCTTATATTTTAGGTAATCCTTTAAAAATGGGAAGGCCCGGATCGGAAGAACCGGGAAGCAAAGTTAAAGGCGGGCCTTATGTACCGGAGGAATTCAGACGTAGAGAAGGCCTTCCTGAAGGGGACAAGAAACCTCCTAAAAGAAAAAGACCTGATAATGATGGTCCACCTCCGGGAATGGCCGGCGATTTAGTTGGCGGTTCCTCTGCCGGTATGGCAATACATAAATCCGAAGGACTGGTTCCAATTAATGACAAATGTGAATCGAATATTCCCGGTTTATATGCAGCCGGTGATGCTTTGGGATCGTATATGGCAGGAGCTATCTATACACAGATCGGGTCATCATTGGCAGGCTCAGCTGTACAGGGAGCCATTGCCGCTGAAGCTGCTGCTGAATATTGTAAAGATATAAAATTGCAAGCCATTCCTAACTCAACAATTAACCGCATTCAGGAAGAAATGCTTGCGCCTCTAAAACGTGAAGCAGGTTACAGCCCGGCATGGGTAACTCAAACTTTGCAGGGAATTATGATCCCAAACTTTGTACTTTACATTAAAAGAGAAAAAATGCTCAAAGCTGCTCTTACATATATCGAAGAACTAAGAGATCATCACATGCCCATGCTAAGAGCTTCCGATTTACACGAACTAAGACTGGCACACGAAACAGAAAATATGATTATAAGTGCAGAAATGAAACTGAAAGCTTCAATCATGCGAAAAGAAAGCCGCTGCAGCCATTACCGCCTTGATTATCCTGAACCGGATAATGAAAACTGGCAGGCATGGATCAATATCTTTAAAGGAGATAATGGTGAAATGAAGCTCGAAAAACAGAAATTTGATAGTTGGCCGGTTTGATATCTTCCCATTCGTTGATAAAAACATCCAATTCATTGATTACTTTTTTTCGTTTATCATGATATATTTTTCTTTGTAAATAAAATTAATATCTGTCAATGATTAATTAAGTTGAATTATGAAAAAACACCTAAAGCCCAAATTAATTAAACCTTTTTAACAATACTTTATCTAAAAAATATATAAAAAATGAAACAAAAAATCATTAAAAAATAAATTAAAATGAAAAAACTAAATCTTATTTTATTGGCTGTACTCGGATTGCTTTTCAGTTCCTATAGCCAAAATTTCTATGACATTAATAATATTAATACTGTAGAAATAACTTTTGTACAATCGAACTGGGACTATCTACTTGACCAATTAGTAGCGAATGGGCAGGAAGAGAGATTGTTGGGAACTGTAGCTATTAATGGAGAGGTATATGATAGTGTCGGAGTGCGTTATAAAGGCAATAGTTCATATAATCCGAACCAGGTAAAAAACCCTTTAAACATTAAGCTTGATTATGTGATTTCTGATCAGGAGATAGAAGGATATGGTACATTAAAATTGGCTAATGCTTTTAAAGATCCCAGTTTTATCCGCGAAACTGTTGGTTATGAATTAGCAAGAAAATATTTCCCTGCAAGCCAGGCTAATTATACCAATGTTTATATTAATGGAACACATCTCGGATTATATACAAGTGTACAGGATGTGGATAAATACTTTATGCGAACCCATTTTTCAGGTGATGAAGGAGCCAGGATAAAGGGTGAAATCGAAAGTGGTATTCCTCCCAACCAAATGGGTAGTGTTTGGGAATATTATGGAAGCGATTCGAGTGAATATTTCAACAAATATGCATTGGAATCTGATTTCGGATGGAATGAATTGGTAGAATTTCTTGATACTTTAAATAATCATAATAACTATGTTGACAAAGTTCTTAATATCGACAGGCATTTGTGGTTTTTGGCATTTCAAAACCTAACCGTTAATCTCGACAGCCCTATCAACAATCCACAAAACTATTATATTTTTAAAGATGAAGTGAACAGGTTTAACCCGATTCCCTGGGATTTGAACGAATGTTTTGGGGTATTTACAAACTTGCAAAGTAGTGGAAATCTTAATACATATCAATTACAACATCTAAGTCCGTTTGTAAATCTCACCGATAGTGATTATCCGATTATTAGTAAAATTTTATCGAACGATTCGTACCGAAAAATGTATGTTGCTCACATGAAAACTATGATTGAAAACAATTTTTCCAATAATTGGTATGAAGAAAGGGCTTTAGAAATTCAGGATATAATAGCCGGCGATGTTCAGGGTGATCCGAATAAATTTTACAGCTATAATGATTTTCTGAATAACATTAACAATTCTGTTGGCGGAGGACCTAACTCAGTTATAGGTATCACTCAACTTATGGAAACAAGAGTAAACTATATATCAGGGTTATCGGATTTTCAAGCACAGGCACCGGAAATCTTGAACACTACTTACAGTCCTACAACGGTTTTACCCAATACTGAAGTATGGTTCAATACTGAAGTTGAATCGGCAGACAATGTTTACCTCGGATATCGCAAAAGCATTACGCAAGTTTTCGAAAAAATTGAAATGTTCGACGATGGAAATCATCAGGATGGAGTTGCCGGCGATGGTATTTACGGGATTTCTATTATTTCTGAGTATAGCGATATTGAATATTATATTTATGCTGACAACAATAATGCTGCATCCTTTTCTCCTCCCAATGCCGAATTTGAATATTATTCAATTTCTGTAACAGGCGATTTGGTTATCAATGAATTTATGGCCGACAACGAAACTACTGTTGTTGATCAGGATGGTGAATACGACGATTGGATAGAACTATATAATAATAGTGATGAAGATATACCTTTGTTGGGATTTTTTCTGTCGGACGATGCTTCTTCTCCCGATCAATGGGCTTTCCCCGATACTTCAATTTCATCAGGAGGATACCTTATAGTTTGGGCTGATAAAGATGAAGAACAGGAAGGTTTGCATGCCAGCTTTAAACTTTCAGCTTCGGGTGAAACAATTCTTTTATCTGATTCCGAATTAAATGTTAGAGATGAAATAAGTTATGAACAACAATATCCCGACACAACAACAGGCAGATTTCCAAATGGAACAGGAGATTTTGTTATAATGCTCCCAACTTTTGCAATGGAAAATCAAATCGGAACAACTCAAATCATTGAATTAAACGAAGGTTTTAAGTTTGTTTCTACAAGAATTGAAATTGAAAATCCTGATATGCTTGTAGTTTTAGAAAATATTTTAGGCGATAATCTTGATTATGTAAGAAATACTAATGGTTCGGTTTTCAGAAAAATCGGCCCTAACTGGGTTAACGGAATTGGAGACTGGATTACAAAAGAAGGTTATTTATTTAAAATGAATGGTGAGGAAGAATTATCAATAAACGGTGAATCAATCAATCCACAAACACCTATTGACTTATATACAGGATTTCAGTTTGTGAGCTATTTACCTGAAGCCGCAATTGATGCCCTCATTGCTTTCGAAGGAATTTTGACAGATGATTTGGATTATATCAGGAATTCATACGGTGGAATGCTTAGAAAAATTGGCCCAAACTGGGTTAATGGAATTGGCGATGCAAATCCGGGTGAAGGCTACCTTATAAAAATGTTTGCCGAAGGTGAATTGATATATAATATTCCAGTAAAATCTACATTATCATCATTAGCACATGAAACTGCATATAATTTTGATTTTAAAACAGGCAATGCAGCCGATCCGGTTTATACCCTGTATGTTTCGGGATTGAACATTGGTGATGAAATTGCTGTTTTTGATGGAAATAAAATTGTAGGTACAAGTGTTATTGCTTCTGAAAATGTTTTCGAAAACTCTGTTCCCGTATTTTCTACCTTAACAAACGGAAACGGATATGAACCGGGCAATCCTGTCTCTATTGTTATTTGGGATTCTCAAAATCAAACAAAAGCTTCAGCTACTTATACTTTTGATTATGGATATGAAAAAGCTTACGCAAAAACAATATTCCCATCAAACGACGGAGAGTTTAGTGTAATTAATATTTCAAAAAATGGTATTACACTTGATGTTAATACTTTGTCTGAAATTTCAGTCTATCCTAATCCTGCAAGCGATCAAATTACTGTAAATACTAAAAACAGCATTTCAGGAATATCAACATTTCAGATTTTTAACCTGTTGGGAGAAGTTGTTTATTCTGTCAGCAAAGAATTTTCTGAAACAACATCAATAAATATTAGTCAATTAGAGCCGGGATTATATTTTATAAAGGTTGAAAATAAGGGCTCGGTTATTTCTAAAAAATTCATTAAGAAATAAAAAGCAATGACTGTTGTGAAAAAAAAGCGTGATAAATGCTAAAAATCAGAAACGGAATATCCAGGCGGATTCCCTCTGGTCATTGGAATAATGGAAAGCAATGCTTAATCTTTCCATTATTCCTTTAATCCATCACTCCAAATATATTATTGATAACTTTACTGAAAAATATCCTTATAATTGCAAATATGAATAAGAAAAACGGCATCTTGAAATACTCTGAGCTGTTGATGATTTTAATAATATGGATAATCATCTTTGCAGCCCCTATATTGCTATTTCAGGGTGATGATGTTATCACTTGGGAAATTGTTTTCATCGCATGGAAAGGTGTATTTCTTTTCTTTATTCTGTTTCTACTAAATCATTTTTTACTGGTTCCTTTTCTTCTTTTTAAAAAAAGAAAATCATTGTATTTGCTCTCAGCCATTACTATCATCATTGCTTTTTCTCTTAATACATATTTTATTGAAAAATCCAGGCCCAAAAGAGGCCTGCCTCAACGTGATTTCATACAGCCTCCACCCCCAGAGCGTGCAGATCATATAAGCCCTCCTGAAAGACATCCCGGTCCACAACAACCAAAAACAAATCATATCCCGTTTCCCCCTTTTGTAAATACTATCATTATTTCATTTTTGGTTGTTGGGTTCGATACAGGGCTTCGAATGCTTTTCAAATGGTCGAAATTAGAAAAGGAGAAAACCGAATTGGAAAAAGAGAAGGTACAAAGTCAGCTTGCTTTCCTTAGCAATCAGGTTAGCCCACATTTTTTTATGAATACACTTAATAATATACATGCACTCATTGATATAGATTCGGAAGAGGCAAAGGATGCTATTATTAAATTATCGAAATTGATGCGATATTTATTGTACGAATCACAGGCTAAACTTGTACCTTTGGCAAAGGAATTGGATTTTATTAAAAGTTATGTCAACCTGATGAAGCTAAGGTTTTCGGAAAGAGTTGAAATAAATTTTAATGTTTCAGGAGAATTGCCCGATAAATCTATTCCTCCGCTATTATTTACTTCATTTGTAGAAAATGCATTTAAACATGGTATAAGTTATGAAAAATCAAGCTTTATTGATATTATGTTTTCTTACGTTCAGGAAAATTTGAAGTTTACAATTAAAAACAGTAAACCGGAAATAATTAAGGAAAACACATCATTTGGGATTGGAATTGAAAATTCGCGAAAAAGATTAGATATAATTTATGGCACAAAATATTCCTTAAAAATTGAAGATAATGATGATTATTTTGTTTTAAACCTAACAATACCGGTATGATAAGATGTATTACTATTGATGATGAACCGCTTGCACTAAAACAAATGGCCGATTATATCAAAAAAACTCCTTTCTTGGAGTTAAGCGGACAATTTGAAAGTGCCCTTCAGGCAATTTCTTTTTTACATGAAAATGAGGTGGATTTGATGTTCGTGGATATTAATATGCCTGACTTAAGTGGAATGGATTTTGTAAAATCTTTGAATATTTCCCCTAAAGTAATTTTCACAACAGCTTATAGTGAATACGCGATTGAAGGTTTTCGGGTCGATGCCATCGACTACCTTTTAAAACCAATAGCTTATAGCGATTTTTTGAAAGCTTCGGAAAAAGCAAGAGAAAGATTCTTCTCAATAATGCCTGAAAATACTCAAATTAATATTGATGAAAAGTTTTTATTTATTAAATCGGAGTATAAAATACTGCGAATTAATTTATCAGAAATAAAATATATTGAAGGAATGCGGGAATATATTCGTATTTTTATTGAAGCCAAAAAACCTGTTATGGCTCTGATGAGTATGAAAAAAATGGAAGAGTTCTTACCCGATAAAGATTTTATGAGAGTTCATCGGTCGTTTATTGTGAACCTTAGTAAAATTACTACTATTGAACGTAATCGGATTATTTTTGATGAAGATGTATATATACCTGTTAGCGAACAATACAAGCCAAAGTTTCAGGAATTTTTGAATGATAATTTTCTTATTTAATTAAAAAGTACTTGGAGTGCCTTGAGTACTTAAAGTGTCTAATGTTTCGGCTATAAGATGGCATATGGTGTGTTGTTTTTGCTAAGTTTATAACAAAAATAAATCCTTCAAGATTTATGTAGTATTTGCAAATGCAATTTTGCGTTTTGCTAAATTACTATCCTCTGTCATTGAATGAAACCAATCCTTTATCTGGAGCATTGTTGTTTGCGTTAATATTTCATCAATTTTAGTGTATGTTAATTCATTGCATGACAAAGCAATTATTAAAACACATTGATAAATTCCTCCTACTGATTGCTTTGCTTTTGCATTAAATTTGCGTTCAAGCGTTATGGTAGTGCCAAGTATAGGACTTTGAGCAATAGCCCAGCCCCCCATTCGACTTCTACTCCGAGCATAAGCAATGTTT
>JAEINX010000116.1 GCA_016342645.1 Bacteroidales bacterium
AAATTGAAACATCCGGAATTATTGGAATAGGAATCATTATTGAAAGGGACTAAAAATCTGCGGTATAAGGGAAATAAGAAAATAAGAAAAAGTCAGTCAACATATTCATAACATAATAATAAATAAAAAACCGGTCAACGCTATTCAGGCATGGTCATATTTTGATTTTTAGCCTTTAGCCTTTTTTTCATACTCCTTAAATATCTGCAATGTTCGGTGTTTGTCGATCGTAAGCCGCCTCCTTAAAAAGTCGAGGTTTTTAAATTTCTTTTCGTCTCGAAATCTATCAATAAAATAAATTGTAATTATTTCATCATAAATATCTTGATAAAAATCAAAAATATTTACTTCGATTGTTAATCCGTTTTCATTGATAGTTGGTCTAACACCAATGTTTCCCATTCCTTTATAAAAGTTATTATTCCATTCAACTTTACAAGCATAAACTCCATTTGCTGCTATTAGTTTATAATGGTCGTCAAGGTCGATGTTTGCAGTCGGAAATCCTAATTTTCTACCAATTTGGCTTCCTCTGACAACAATTCCCGTGATTGAATATTCGTAACCCAATAAAATATTAGCCTTTTTAACATCTCCTTTAAAAAGAGCATCACGGATTTTTGTTGAGCTAACTGCAATGTTCTTAATGTCCTGAGCGGGTATTTCCTCAACCTCAAAATCATAAATTTTTGCAAGTCCGCGAAGAACTTTAAAACTTCCTCGCCTTTCACGGCCAAAGTGATGATCGTAACCGACAATTATTTTTTTTGCTTTTAATTCGTCAACAAGAAAACTTTTGATGAAATTTCTTGATGAAATTGTAGCGAAATCTTTTGTAAAAGGTAAAACAATTAAGTGATCAATTCCTGCTTCTTCTAATAATTCAAATTTTTTCTTTTGAGTGTTTATAAACTTTAATTCGGTGTTATTTGGCTCAAGAACAAGTCGCGGATGAGGGTTAAAAGTTATTACAAGCGTTTCTCCTTTGTTCTTTTGAGCAACTTCTTTTAATCGTGTAAAAATTTTCTGATGGCCGATGTGTACACCGTCAAAAGTCCCGATTGTAACTACCGGATAAGAAATTGGTTTAAAGTTTTTAATATCTGTGTAAATCTTCACTTCGACCCAAAAAATATTAATTCAACAAATTTATTTTCCCAAAAACATATAAAATTTTACAAAAATTTTTCTTTTTCATCGCAAAAGTAGTATATTTACAAGCCCATTTAAAAAAACACTTAAAATATTATAAATTATGAGCAAAATTCAAGTCCTTGCTAAACAGACGAAACTCTTATTCTTAGTAATGTGTTTGTTACCAAATCTTGTTTTTTCACAATTAAATGATGATTTCTCTGATGGAAATTTTAGTGATAATCCGGTTTGGACAGGTAGCATTAATAATTTTCAAATAAATTCATCTAACCAGCTTCAACTACTTTCAGATGAAGCCGGAATCTCTTATTTATCTACTGAAAATAAGTTGATGAGCGAAACCGAATGGCATTTTTGGGTAAAACTTTCTTTTAGTCCATCCGGAAATAATAATGCAAGAATTTATCTTGTTTCCGATAATTCGGATTTGACTTCTGAGATTAACGGATATTTTCTTCAGCTTGGTGAAGCGGGAACAAGTGATGCAATCGAACTTTTTAGACAAAACGGAAATGAATTTTTTTCTGTTTGTCGGGGTGATGAGGCTTTGATTTCAAGTAGTTTTTCGATTGGTGTGAAAGTGATTAGAAATAGTTTGGGGCAGTGGGATATTTATGTGGATTATTCAGGTGGGGAAAATTATGTTTTTGAATGTAGTGGGTTTGATGATGTTTTTACAACAACCGAATTTTTTGGAGTCTATTGTAATTACACAATCAGTAATTCAAAGAAATTTTATTTTGATGATTTTTATATTGGCCCGGAAATTTTCGATATCATTCCTCCTGAAATTATTTCGATTGATATAGTTTCTGCAAAATCAATTGATGTGAAATTTTCTGAATCCATTCAGAAATTATCTTCTGAAAATCCTAATAATTATTTTGTTAACAATGGAATTGGAATTCCAAAATCAGCATTACTTGATGATCTGGATCTTTCTTTAGTTCATTTACAATTTGAGAGAGAATTTCAAAACAGAGTTGAAAACATTCTTAGCGTTTCTAATATTGAAGACCTTTCGGGAAATAAAATTATGGAATCTGAATTTGCTTTCTCTTTATTTTCGGCCTATTCTTTCGATATTGTCATCAATGAAATAATGGCCGATCCTAACCCAATTGTTTCTCTTCCCGATTTCGAATATCTGGAATTATTTAATCGGACTTCATTGCCCGTGAACCTTAATAATTGGATTCTTTGTATTGGTTCAAGCGAAAAAGAAATTTCGAATATTACTATTGAGCCAAAAGGTTTTTTGATACTTGGCGATGATGACGCCGGTCAATATCTTTCGGTTTTTGGAAATTTTTATGGTTTCTCAAGTTTTACTCTCACAAATTCCGGCCAAACAATTATTTTAAAAAACCCTGAAGGAAGAATTATTTCTACGGTTTCATATTCTGAAGAATGGTACAAAAATAAAAATAAAGAAAACGGTGGTTGGTCGCTTGAGCAAATTGATCCTAATAATCCTTGTGCGGGAATTTCTAACTGGATAGCCTGCGAAGATGTTGGGGGAGGTACACCGGGAAAAGAAAATTCAGTTTTTGCTCCAAATCCTGATCTTCTGCCTCCCGATTTGTATAATGTAAATATAATTGATACACAAAAAATAAAACTGTTTTTTACTGAACCAATGGATAGTGCTTCATTGCTTAATAATGAAAAATATCACATCGATCACGAAATTGGAAATCCTATAGGAGTCGAGTTATTTCCTCCCGATTATCGCTCGGTCATTTTGTTTCTGAATAATGATTTACAAGAAAATATCATTTATTTTTTAAGCATTACCGACAGCTTAACTGATTGTGTGGGGAATGCAATTCCGGTAAATACTTCAATTCATTTTGCAATCCCAAAAGCCGCAGATTCCTTGGATATAGTCATTAATGAATTTCTGCCCAATCCCAGAGATAATGGTGAACGTTTTATTGAAATTTACAATCGTTCGGAAAAAATTCTTGACCTCAGCAATCTTATGCTTGCTTCTTATGATTTGTTTACTTCAAATCTTGCAACACCTTATGCGGTTTCAGAGGAAGGATTTTTGTTTTTTCCCGGCGAATATATTGTTTTAAGCGAATCCCCGGAAACTATACAACAACAATATTTTACTTCAAATCCTGATGCATTTATTAAAATGAAAAAAATTCCTTCGTTTACAAATACCGAAGGAGTTGTCGCCATTACGAATAAAGCTTTTCAAATTATTGATATGTTTTCATATTCAGAGGATATGCAATTTCCATTATTGAATTCGACAGAAGGCGTAAGTTTGGAACGAATAAATTTCGACAGGCCCACCAATGATAAATCAAATTGGCATTCGGCTGCCGAAGGTGTAGGTTTTGCAACACCGGCTTATAAAAATTCGCAATATTCGGAAATTGAGCAAACTACTGAGCAAATCACAGTTTCTCCCGACATATTTTCACCTGATAATGATGGTTATAATGATGTATTAAATATTAATTATGAGTTTAATGCTCCAGGTTATGTTGCAAATATTTTGGTTTATGATGCAAGAGGTCGATTAATTATTGACCTTGTAAAAAATGAATTGCTTGGAACAAAAGGCTGTTTTTCGTGGGATGGAATTGACCGCGATAATGCAAAAGCCACAATAGGAGTTTATATTATTTATATCGAAATATTCGATCTTAAAGGAAATGTAAAATATTATAAAAAAACTGCTGTGCTGGGAGGAAAACTTTAAAATGGAGGGTATTTAAATTCTTCTGAAAAAAGCTTAGACCATGGTTCGATGGAGCTTAGGCTATCTTTTTACTTGGGAGTGTTTTTTTGAAAACATTAAACATCCTTCCCTTAGAGTGAAAAAAATTGGAGGTCACAAACATAAATGGGAAGCAAGTATTGATATGTTTTATCGTTTTGCCGAAAAGAAAAATTTAATACCTTTGTAAAAAACATTATTATGAGTAATTAAGAAAAATTTAAACGATAAAATTCATTAATATGAAGGCACTTAGAAAAGTTGTTGAAGTAAACAAAAATCAGGTAAATCTGAGATTATCTGTGAATTTTGATTCGAAGTATGTTGAGATAATTGTATTACCGTTTTATGAAAAATATGTAGATGAACAAAATAATGACGCATCTAAGGAATTTACTGATTTTCAAAGTTTATTATTATCTGCACCGGTAATGACTGATGATGAATACAATTATTTTTTGCAAAAAAAACAAAATTTCAATAAATGGAAATAATTTGTTTAGATACGGGAGTAATAATAGAATTCTACCGAAACAAATGTAAACAGGACACTTATTTATTTGAGCTCTAGCAAAAGTATCAATTCGCAGTTCCGGCAATAGTAAAATATGAAGTGCTTAGGGGGGATAAAAAGAAAGATAAATTTTGGATTTCGTTCTTTAAACAAACAAATATATTAGCTTTTAATGATAGATGTTCACAAATTGCATCTGAAATATACAAAGAATTAAAACAACAAAACAATTTAATTGGAACAGATGATATATTAATAGCAGCAACTGCAATTAGTCATAATTTTAGATTAGCAACCTTAAATACAAAAGACTTTAAAAGAGTTAGAAATATAAAATTGCTAACGAATTGAATCTTTTAAAAAGATGGAATCTTTTGTTTTATATTTCACCCGCAAGATTTAACAAGGCCTATCACCGCAATTAATCCGACAGCACCATAAATAATACATCTTAGCCACGAAACTTGTCCGTATGGATGCACGAATACATCTGTTTCTTCATTCCCCGAAAAAATCGGGGCAAGCTGTGCATTCGTAGCAAATTGTTTTTGATGAATTATTGATTATACTGTTTTACTGATAAAAAATTTTTTACTAAATTTGTAAAAACATTATTATGGTAACCAAAGAAAAAATTAAAAAAGAAATAGACAATTTATCTGAAGAGTTTCTTGAAGATATTTTAAAGTACTTAAAAAACTTAAAAAACTCTCAAAAAACTAAGAAAAATATCCGTAGAGTACATCTAAAAGGACAATTTGATAATATTAATATTAGGCAAAAAGCTTATGAATAGAATAATTGTTGACACAAATGTTTTAGTTTATTCTATTGATAAAGATTCAAAATTCAATTCGAGAGCAATTGATTTACTAACTAATACAAATTATGATTTATACACTACCTCAAAAAACCTATCTGAATTTCTGGTTGTACTTACAAGGGATATTGAAGTTCCACTTAATATAATCCAAGCTGTTGATTTACTTGAGGGCCTATCAGGCAATTTTACAATATTGTATCCTTCCAAGAATTCCTTCAAGCATTTCAGAAAAATATTATTGAAATACAAGCCAAAGGGTTTGAAAATTCATGATTTTGAAATAATTAGCATAGGATTAGAAAATGGAATAAAACAGATAGCCACGATAAACACAAAAGATTTTAAAAGTGTTGACGAACTTAATCTTATTGAATTTTAAACGTTTGTTTGATTAAAAGATGGAATCTTTTGTTTTATATTTCACCCGCAAGATTTAACAAGTCCAATTATCACTAACAAACCGACAGCACCATAAATAATCCACGAATCATCATGCCACCAATCGGAAGTATCAACAAAAGGTTTATCTTCTGATGATGAATAAGCCGTATTCTCAACTCTGACTTTACCTCCACATGAAAGGCAGGGTTTTGGGCCTAAGCTTGTTTGGACATAGCCTGTGCCGAAGCATTGATTGCATTTTGTTGGCTTAATATTTTAGCCACGAAACTTGTCCGTATGTATGCACAGCTTGCGCCGATTTTTTCGGGGAATAAGAAATAAATATATTCGTGCATTCGTGACTATTTGTTTTTAATGAATTTATAATTTTTATTTTATAGGCCTAATTCTTTTTTTAAATCTTCATGGTTTACCCATTTCTTGTTTTCATACTTCGCTTCCAAAGCATCAAAATAATCCGACCTATCTTCTTCTATTTCTTTTAATCTTTGATACTCCTTATAATCCAATACTATAGCTATTGGTTGGTTTTCTTGTTTTATTATATATGGTTGTATCATTTATATGCCTCCTGCCTGTGTTTTATTTGGTAAATATACATAATATTGTTATTTTCATCAAATATTACTCTGTAATTTCCAATCCGTAATCGTTTAAAATCACAAAATTTTCCATTAAGTACTTTAATATCAAAAACAATTGAAGGGTTTGCTACATATTCTTCTATACCTTCCATTATCATTTTTGCATTTTTTTTACTTCCTTTTGCAATTTTCTTTAATTGTTTTGTTGCTTTATCAGAGTATAATATTTCCATTTTTTTATTTTCTCTCAACAAAAGTAAACATAAATAGAATAAGTCTTTTCATCTAATTTACAAAAACTCCCAAATGAAAATACAAATATTATCCACAAGATTTAAAAAGCCCGATTACCACGATTAATCCGACAGCACCGTAAGCAATCCACGAACCGTCATGCCACCAATCCGATGTATCAACCAAGGGCTTGTCATTTGATGATGAATAATCCTTTTCCTCAACCCTACAGCTACCTCCGCATGAAGGGCAGGGTTTTGGGCCAAAGCTTGTTTGCACATAGCCGGAGCCGGAACATTGATTGCATTTTGTTGATAAGATATTTTTAGTAAGCTTGTGAAAAAGAAAATAATTCTATTTTTGAAAATATTAAACATCCTTCCCTTATGGTGAAAAAAATTGGAGGTCACAAACATAAATGGGAAGCAAGTATTGATATGTATTGCGAACCCAAACATTTTTTGGCAAATAATATATGCATTAGTAATGAAAAATAATTTGCATTAATAATGAAAAATGATTAATTTTGCATTAAAAAATTGATTATGCTTTTAGAACAACAGATAAAAGAAGTTTTTCAATATCAAAAAGAATATTTAAAAAAACTATCCAATGGAACACCAAGAACTCTACTTAATGAAGTGGATATAAGTGATTTTCACGTCAAAATTGTTACAGGAATCAGGCGTAGCGGAAAAAGTACTTTATTATTACAATTATTAGATAAAGGGAATTTTCATAATTTTTTGAGTTTTGAAGACCCCAGATTAGCTCAATTTGAAGTAAATGATTTTTTTAAACTTGAGCGAATCTTTAAAGAATTTAGTGATTCTGAAGTATATTTTTTTGACGAAATTCAAAACATAGAAGGATGGGAACGATTTATCCGCATTCTTCATGATAAAAAAATCAGAGTAGTTATATCAGGCTCTAATGCCTCATTATTAAGCAAAGAACTTGGAACAAGTTTAACAGGAAGACAGATTACATATGAGTTGTTTCCTTTTTCTTATAATGAATATTTGATACACAAAGAAAAAAATGAAGGTATAAATTCATTTGAGGAATACCTGGAATTGGGCGGATTTCCTGAGTACCTGAATTCAAATAACAGAAATGTTTTGATTCAGTTATTTAATGATTTGATTTATCAGGATATTATTGTAAGGCATGGATTGAGGAATGCAAAAGTTATAAAAGAGTTAGGTGTTTATTTGGCAACGAATATCGGAAAAGAGTTTTCTTACAGTAAACTGGCTAAAACTTTTGAATTAGGATCAGTAAATACAGCACTTTCATATATATCATATTTTGAAGATGCATATCTGTTTTTTACCGTTCCGCGTTTTAGTTATTCTTTAAAAAAGCAGGCTAAAAACCAAAAAAAAATATACGGGATAGATTCCGGCCTCGTTAGCAATTTATCTCTTTCTTTTTCAAAAGATAAAGGGCGTTTATTGGAAAACATGGTTTTTATTGAACTAAAACGCAGATCCAAAGATGTTTATTACTTCAGAAACAGAGGTGAGTGTGATTTTGTAGTTTCAAAAAATCAAAAGCTTGAAAACCTTATACAGGTTTGTTATGAATTGAACCATGATAATCTACAACGCGAATTAAACGGCATTCTTGAAGCAATGGGTGAACTGAAAATAAATTCAGGAATAATTTTAACAATGAACCATGATGATGAAATCGTGAAAAACGATAAAAAAATTATTATTAAGCCGGTATGGAAATGGATGTTAGAGAATACAAAAACAAAACCTTGATGTTTTTAGCCACGAATGCACGAATACATATGTTTTTCATTAGTGCATTCGTGGCATTGTTTTTAATGAATTATTGAAATCTTCTTTGTTAAAGTTCCTTTTTGAGTTTCATTTAATGATCACAATATTACCTCAACTGAATGTCGTTTTGCAATAATCAAGTTCCCTTTTGATAATTGTGATAAAATCTTTTCCCAGTTTATAGTAAAATAATCATATAATTCGTTTAAAGTCAAATTGCCTAATTGGAAATAAACAATTTTCGGGCTTTGTGAAGAAAGAATACATTTATAATAAAAATCAGAATCTTTTGATAAAATAATAAAGTTGTTTTCCAAAGCATACTGCCATATTTTTGAATCTGTCATTGAAGGATCAATATCAACTACATGAAAAAAATTATCGGTATTAAAAAACTTAAAATACTTTGGTAAGTTAACATCAACAAGAAAAGAATATTCCATTATTTATTATAAAGATAATTGCGGAGATGAAGATAAGTTTTTATCAAGAATAGCAGAAGCATACTGAAGTGCAGCAGAAATATCTTCTCTTTTCAAGATAGGATAAGCTTCCAAAATATTTTCAATGCTTTCACCTGCAGCAAGGTATTCCAGTATTGTTTTTACCGTAATTCTCATTCCCCTGATTGTAGGTTTACCATTACAAATATCAGGGTTGATTGTAATTTTATCTAAATAGTTTTTCATAAGTTAAACAATTATTGTCTTACAAAAGTAATAAAAAATATTGAGTATTAAATACACTTTAATAATACTACTATAAAATCTCCCGGATCACAATTAACTAATATCACCCGCAAGATTTAACAAGTCCTATCACCACAATTAACCCAACAGCACCATAAATAATCCACGAACCATCATGCCACCAATCGGAAGTATCAACCAAAGGTTTATCTTCTGATGATGAATAATCCTTTTCCTCAACTCTGCCGCTGCCTCCGCATGAAGGGCAGGGCTTTGGGTCTAAGCTTGTTTGGACATAGCCAGAGCCGAAGCATTGATTACATTTTGTTGGCTTAATGGTTAAAATTTATTTTGAGTTGCTGGAAAGGAAATAAGCCTTTCATCTAATTATTTTCTATAAATTATTGAGTATTATGTTTTGTTGATAAGATATTTTTAGTAAGTTTGTAAAAAAAAATAATGAACAATTACAAATTAACAGTTGACTTGTCCAATGACTTGATGGAGGAAATTGAGAGATATAAAAAAAACACTCATAAGCAGAATACTGAGGATGCTGTCAAAGAATTAATTATTTATGCTCTTAATCTACCCATATATTTTAGAAATTATGATTGGAAAAAAGCAGAGGACGTAGCTGATAATGAAATTAATTCTGATAAAACCAAGTCATTTGATAATGTTGAAGATTTTATTTCTGATCTTGAAAAATGAGAATTGTTCGTACAGATTCATTTAAAAAGGATTACAAAGAAATTCCCGTAGCAGTTCAGGAAAAATTCAAAAAGAAAATAATTTTGTTTTTTGAAAATATTAAACATCCTTCTCTTAGAGTGAAAAAAATTGGAGGACACAAACATAAATGGGAAGCAAGTATTGATATGTTTTATCGCTTTACTTTTGAAATACACCATGATTTTTATCTTTTACGCCGTATTGGACCACATGATAGAGTGTTGAGAAATCCATAATGCATTATTTTTTATTGCCACGAATGCACAAATAAAAAACAGATGTATTCGTGCATTCGTGGCAACTTGTTTTTAATGAATTATTGAAATCTTTTTTGTTATTGTTCCTTTTTGAGTTTCATTTAATGATCACAATATTACCTCAACTGAATGTCGTTTTGCAATAATCAAGTTCCCTTTTGATAATTGTGATAAAATCTTTTCCCAGTTTATAGTAAAATAATCATATAATTCGTTTAAAGTCAAATTGCCTAATTGGAAATAAACAATTTTCGGGCTTTGTGAAGAAAGAATACATTTATAATAAAAATCAGAATCTTTTGATAAAATAATAAAGTTGTTTTCCAAAGCATACTGCCATATTTTTGAATCTGTCATTGAAGGATCAATATCAACTACATGAAAAAAATTATCGGTATTAAAAAACTTAAAATACTTTGGTAAGTTAACATCAACAAGAAAAGAATATTCCATTATTTATTATAAAGATAATTGCGGAGATGAAGATAAGTTTTTATCAAGAATAGCAGAAGCATACTGAAGTGCAGCAGAAATATCTTCTCTTTTCAAGATAGGATAAGCTTCCAAAATATTTTCAATGCTTTCACCTGCAGCAAGGTATTCCAGTATTGTTTTTACCGTAATTCTCATTCCCCTGATTGTAGGTTTACCATTACAAATATCAGGGTTGATTGTAATTTTATCTAAATAGTTTTTCATAAGTTAAACAATTATTGTCTTACAAAAGTAATAAAAAATATTGAGTATTAAATACACTTTAATAATACTACTATAAAATCTCCCGGATCACAATTAACTAATATTACCCGCAAGATTTAACAAGTCCTATCACCACAATTAACCCAACAGCCCCATAAATAATCCACGAACCATCTTGCAACCAATTGGAAGTATCAACAAAAGGTTTATCTTCTGATGATGAATAATCCGTTTCCTCAACTCTGCCACTGCCTCCGCATGAAGGGCAGGGTTGTGGTCCTAAGGCGGTTTGAACCATACCTGAACCTGAGCATTGATTGCATTTTTTTGACATAGATTTATTTTTTAGCCACGAATGCACGAATAAGAAATAAATACATTAGTGCATTCGTGGCATTGTTTTTTAATGAATTATCGAAATCTTTTTTGTTATTGTTCCTTTTTGCGTTTGCAATTTTATTAAATAAACACCTGCCTGAAAATCCGATACATTAATTTTATGTTTCTTTTCTGACTTTGGCAAACTTGTTTTATAAATTAGCTCACCATAAATGTTAATTATTGAAAGATTTACATTTGAGTTTAAGAAATCTTCGAGTTCGATGAATAAGTAATTAGTGTTAACCGGATTTGGATAAACCGTAAAATTGTTATCAATAACATCTATTCCCTGACTTCCTTTTGTAATGTTAATTATACTATATAGTCCATCCCCTTCAGGATAAACAGTTTCCATATATGCTTCATTGTATGGATCAATCATTGTATATTCAAAATGAACTTCTGTCTGAGTTGAAGCATCCCAGACTTTTAGAATTATTGGATTCCCTGGATTATATCCCTGGCCCTCAATTATTGTACTAAATACAGGAAGTTCATTTTCTAATGAATTTTGAGAAACTATCTTTGTAGCACCAACCATAACGGTTCCATCATAAGCTGCGATTTCATCACCTGCCTCTAAACCTTCAATATAAATTGCATAAACAGCTTCAGCAGGATTACCACAATTGAAGATAAAATGAGTTATTGACATTACATCAGTTACTTTTAATTTCTTATTTTGGTGGTTGCTTTTATCAGATGGATTTGATATTTTTTCAGGTCGCATGCTTTTTGTTTCATTCTTCAGGCAACGAACTGAAAAACCTAGAACCTTAACGCCATTGCCACGGTAAACATCATCGTTGTAGTGATCTAAGTACCTGTCTCTGGCATTATCACCATTGATCTCACTAGATGACCAAAAGTGGCATTCATCGGTAAGAAAGATGAAACTACTATTTGCAGTGCGGAAACCTCCAGGAAGGGCAGTAAAACCATAGAGGTCTGTTCCATTTCCACCGGAATACCAGCCACTTATTGATTTTAAATTTAAGCCTGCATCAAAACCTCTCCATCCTACAATATCCCAAATTGGGTCGCCTACAGGAAATTGACTATCAACTGTGCCTTCCAATATTTTCCATTCATCGTCAGTTGGGATATACCAGCCATCAGGACAAATACCTTGTATGCTTTGTTGGGTAGTATATTCCATCATTTCGTTCCATTGGAATAAGCCTCCGTATTCATTGCAATTTGAAGGATCGTTATCGTAGCAATATTTTTCAATTACACCATTGTCTGTCATTTCTTCTGATCCGTTTATCATTGTGCCAATATTAAGGTTTTCAGCCATCCAGCACTGATCACCAATTTGTACGGTGTTGTAATTTTGTTCGTTGCGTGGATCGATAAATGGATCGCCGCAAGAAAATGATGAGGAACTGGGATAAATTATTTCGCCGTTGGCAAACATCTTAACAAGATATCCTTCACCAAGCTGACAATCACCAATACCATTTACCCAATTCGGGCCAATTTTTC
>JAEINX010000117.1 GCA_016342645.1 Bacteroidales bacterium
GATTATGAGATCATCCTGAAAAACAAAGACGGATCTCATATAATTTGCTCTATTTCCTCTATATTGCATGTCAATTCTGCAGGACAACCGGAAAAAATTATTGGTTCAATGCGGGACATAACCGAGCGCAAAAAAATAGAAATAGAACTAATCAGAACCAAAGAACAAGCCGAAGAATCCGACCGCTTAAAATCAGCTTTTCTTGCTAATATGAGTCATGAAATTCGTACACCTATGAATGGCATTCTTGGATTTGCCGATCTATTGAAAGAACCTACACTTACAGGCGGGGAGCAACAAAAGTATATTGGTATTATTGAGAAAAGCGGCCAAAGGATGTTAAATATCATCAACGACATTATTGATATTTCAAAGATTGAGTCAGGTACAATGGAGGTTAAACTGAAAGAATCAAATATAAACTACCAGATTGAATACATTCATACTTTCTTCAAACCTGAGGTTGAAGCAAAAGGAATGCAGATTTTCTTTAAGAATTCCCTACCGGCAAAAGAAGCAATCATAACTACTGACCACGAGAAAATTTATGCAGTGCTTATCAATCTTGTTAAAAATGCAATTAAATACTCCAATAAAGGTAATATCGAATTGGGATATACCAAAAAAGGGGATTTCATTGAGTTTTACGTAAAAGACACAGGTATTGGAATACCGAAGAACCGACAGTCAGCTATTTTCGAACGTTTTATTCAGGCCGATATAGAGGATACTCAAGCATTAGAGGGAGCCGGATTGGGTTTGTCGATATCTAAAGCTTATGTGGAAATGTTAGGCGGCAAAATATGGGTTGATAGTGAAGCAGGAAAAGGCTCAACATTTTATTTCACCATTCCATATAATTCTGAATCGAATGAAAAAGAAATTGCCGGAGAAAAAATTAAGGTATCGGTTGAAGAAATTCCGATGAAGAAAATGAAAATATTAATTGTTGAAGATGATGAAATTGCGGATTTACACTTATCCATTTTATTAAGAAACATAGGAAAGGAAGTTTTACATACCAATAACGGACAAGAAGCCATTGAAATTATTCGTAAAAAGGCCGATATTGACTTAATATTAATGGACATAAGAATACCGGTGTTGAACGGTTATGAAGCCACGAGACAAATCCGGAAGTTTAACAAAAATGTTATAATCATTGCCCAAACTGCATATGCTTTGGAAGGTGATCGCGAAAAATCAATAGAAGCCGGATGTAACGATTATATTACTAAACCCATTGATAAAGAGAAATTACAGGCATTAGTTCAAAAGTATTTTAAAGAATAATTATATATAAAATGATAAATGACAAAAAATAAAGTACATGGATACAAAAAATATTAATCAATGATAAAACAAAATCAGCTAACAACTTTGACATGGAAACGAATTTTAATTTCGATGCTAATTATTGCAGCAGCAAGTTTAGTACGATTAATTTTTTTTGAAGGACTTGGAAGAGGCATTGCTTATCTTACTTTTTATCCTGCAGTAATGATTGCCGCTATTGCAGGAGGCCTGTATTCAGGGATACTGGCAACTGTAGTTTCGGCTTTTTTGTGTTATTACTGGATACAAAAAGGGTATATGTCATCGGTTGAATGGATGGCATTTGTTGTGTTTTTGATTAGTTGTGTCATGATTTCGGTAGTTGCAGAAGCTATGCGTTTTGCCAACAGGAAAGCAACAGAAGCAGAAAAAAAAGCACAGACAGCCAATCAGGCAAAAAGTACTTTTTTGGCTAATATGAGCCACGAACTTCGAACCCCCATGAATGCTATTTTAGGATATTCTCAATTGATGCAAAGGGAGGCCAAAATTTCTCCTGAGTACAGTGAATACTTATCTATAATAAACCGAAGTGGAGAGCATCTGTTAGCTTTAATTAACGAAGTGCTTGAAATCTCTAAAATTGAAGCAAAAAAAATTACGCTTGAACAAATAAATTTCAACTTTCATAATTTAATTCACGACCTGAACAAGATGTTTGAATTAAAAGCAAACTCAAAGGGCCTGCTTCTCGAATTTCAGGATTTTGAAAAAATATCTAAATACATTATTGCCGATGAAACCAAATTACGGATTATCCTCACAAACTTAATAGGGAATGCAATAAAGTTCACACAGAAAGGCAAAATAGATATCCGGTTTTCACATCAAAATGAATCGGATAATACTCAATTTCTGATTGTTGAAATAAATGATACAGGACCCGGAATTGCCGAAGAAGAAAAAGTAAGTCTGTTTAAGTATTTTATGCAAACAGAAAGCGGGAAACAAAGTAAAAGTGGCACAGGACTCGGCCTCGCAATCAGTCAGGACTATGCTAAAATGATGGGCGGTGGAATAACTGCTACAAGCACTGTGGGAATAGGAAGTACTTTTACTGTCAGAATAAAAACTAAGGAAGGCAAAGAAGAATCGGTGAAATCTGATTTAGCGTGGAATCGGGTAATTGGGCTGGCACAGGGACAAAAAAATTATCGGATTTTGGTGGCTGAAGATATAGTTGAAAATCGGAAGTTAATTGTTACACTGTTAAAATTGACCGGTTTCGATGTACAGGAAGCAGTAAATGGCAAAGAAGCGGTTGAGATAGCAGAACAATGGAATCCTGATTTTATATGGATGGATATTCGAATGCCCGTAATGGATGGCCTTGAGGCAACTCGAATAATTAAATCTTCCAAAGCCGGAAAACAAATAAAAATCGCCGCACTTTCTGCCCATGTTCTTAGTGAGGAACGGGAAGAGATTTTTGATGCGGGCTGCGATGATTTTTTGGGTAAGCCATTTCATGAAAAAGAACTGTTCAAGGTGATGCAAAAACATCTTGCATTAGAATATAATTATATCGAAATCAACTCAAATGATGAAAATGAAATAGATTCATCTAAAATTGCAATAGACCTGTCTATGCTTGATGATGATATTCGTGAAGAACTCAAAACAGCAGTAGATAGTACAGATGCTTCAAAAATTTCCAGGATTGCAATAAAAATAACAAATCAAGAACCTTTATTGGCGAAAAACTTGCAAATGTGCGCAAGAAACTTTAATTACGAACCAATCCAAAAAGCATTTGAAAATTATAAAAATACTAAATTATTATGAAAGATAAATCTGATTTAGGAACCATTTTAATTGTTGACGATCAATTGGAAAACCTCCAATTACTTTCGCAAATATTTGTAGAACAAGGCTATAAAATTCGTGCTTCTAAAACCGGCAGAGAAGCAATAGCTTCTATTAAGTCAAAACTGCCCGATTTAGTTTTACTTGATATTAAACTCCCTGATATTAGTGGATTTGAAGTATGTTCAACAATAAAGACCGATGACCAAACAAGCGAGGTGCCTGTAATTTTTATTAGTGCGTTAAATGAACCCAAAGATAAAATCCGGGGCTTTTCGGTTGGAGGTGTTGATTATATTACGAAACCCTTTATGGCTGAAGAAGTGGCCGCAAGAGCGCGCAATCAAATTGAATTGAGTCGTTTGAGAATTGAGAGTAAACTGCAAGCCAAGGAATTACAAATAAAGAATAAGGAACTCCGGATGAGCGAGGCGAAGTACAAGAGAGTCTCGGATAACTCACCTGCAGTTCTATACCAGTTCAAGATGACCCCTAAGGGAGAAACTTTTTTCCCTTATGTAAGTAATGTAGTGGAGAAAATTTTGAATATCCCTGCTGAAGACATAATGAATGACCAATTAAACTTCTTCAGCTTAGTGCATCCTGATGATCAAAAAATGTTTCAAGAAGCAATTATAAGATCTGCCGAATCTTTTGAATCTTTTCCCATAACATTCAGGTGTCTAAAAGATGGGGAAGTGATATGGCTTGAGGCGCTTGGGATACCAACACGCCTAAATGATGGAGGGATTCTCTGGGACGGATTCCTTCTTGACATCACAGATAGAAAAAAAGCAGAATTAGAATTATTTGCAGCCAAAGAAAAAGCAGAAGAAAGTGAAAAGCAAATAAAAGAATTACTGATAACCTCAAAGACACAAAACAAACACATAACAAGTTTATTAGAAGCATCAAAAACAGTTTTAGAATTTGATGATTTTGAAACAACAGCCCGAAAACTTTTTAACAGTTGTAAAAAAATTACCGGTGCATCGTCAGGGTATGTGGCTCTATTATCGAAAACCGGTGAAGAAAACGAAGTATTATTTTTAGATGCTGGCGGTTTGCCTTGTAATGTTGATGAAAGTTTACCAATGCCTATTCGTGGTTTACGGGCAGAAGCATATCACCTAAAAAAGGCTGTTTATCATAACGATTTTATGAACTCGGAACATATTGCATTTATGCCGCAGGGACATGTAACTCTCAAAAATGTATTGTTTGCTCCTCTGATTATTGATAAAAAGACAGTAGGATTGTTAGGGTTAGCCAATAAACCAACTGATTTTTCACAAAATGATTTAGAAGTTATAAGTGCTTTTGGTGAATTGGCTTCAATCTCTCTATACAATTCGCGAAATAAGGAAGAATTAATTAAAGCCAAAGAAAATGCGGTAGAAAGCGACCGCTTAAAATCAGCTTTTCTTGCTAATATGAGTCATGAAATTCGTACACCTATGAATGGCATTCTTGGATTCGCCGATCTATTGAAAGAACCTACACTTACAGGCGGGGAGCAACAAAAGTATATTGGTATTATTGAGAAAAGCGGCCAAAGGATGTTAAATATCATCAACGACATTATTGATATTTCAAAGATTGAGTCAGGTACAATGGAGGTTAAACTGAAAGAATCAAATATAAACTACCAGATTGAATACATTCATACTTTCTTCAAACCTGAGGTTGAAGCAAAAGGAATGCAGATTTTCTTTAAGAATTCCCTACCGGCAAAAGAAGCAATCATAACTACTGACCACGAGAAAATTTATGCAGTGCTTATCAATCTTGTTAAAAATGCAATTAAATACTCCAATAAAGGTAATATCGAATTGGGATATACCAAAAAAGGGGATTTCATTGAGTTTTACGTAAAAGACACAGGTATTGGAATACCGAAGAACCGACAGTCAGCTATTTTCGAACGTTTTATTCAGGCCGATATAGAGGATACTCAAGCATTAGAGGGAGCCGGATTGGGTTTGTCGATATCTAAAGCTTATGTGGAAATGTTAGGCGGCAAAATATGGGTTGATAGTGAAGCAGGAAAAGGCTCAACATTTTATTTCACCATTCCATATAATTCTGAATCGAATGAAAAAGAAATTGCCGGAGAAAAAATTAAGGTATCGGTTGAAGAAATTCCGATGAAGAAAATGAAAATATTAATTGTTGAAGATGATGAAATTGCGGATTTACACTTATCCATTTTATTAAGAAACATAGGAAAGGAAGTTTTACATACCAATAACGGACAAGAAGCCATTGAAATTATTCGTAAAAAGGCCGATATTGACTTAATATTAATGGACATAAGAATACCGGTGTTGAACGGTTATGAAGCCACGAAACAAATCCGGAAGTTTAACAAAAATGTTGTAATCATTGCCCAAACTGCATATGCTTTGGAAGGTGATCGCGAAAAATCATTAGAAGCCGGATGTAACGATTATATTACTAAACCCATTGATAAAGAGAAATTACAGGCATTGATAAATAAGTATTTCGGGAAATAATTTTATTAAACATTCCCCTTTCTATTTTAGTTTCAATATTTATTTTGTATTTTCCTTCTTATTAACAATTTATTAATTATTTTTGAGGAGTGATTAATAAAATCCTGAAGTGTTAAGATGAAGAAAATTATTAACGTATTAACGGGTGAGGTGAAAGCTGCAGGAGAAAATGCGATATTAAAATCAGCAGCTATTGGCTCTTGTATTGTTGTAGCTGCATATTATCCGCAAAAAAATATGGGGGCAATCGCTCATATTATGTTGCCGGGAAAAGCATCAAAAAATAAATCAGAAAATAAATTTAAATATGCAGAAGATGCCATTAACGAACTGCTATTGCAGTTGAATGTAAATACAAGTAAATATCACGACATCAATATTTGCCTTATAGGAGGAGGAAATGTACTGAAGAGGAAAGATGACTCCATCTGCAGACACAATATAAAATCCGTATTGGAAATTCTGGCCCGAAAGAAGCTTAAGATAGAAGCGCAGGCATTAGGAGGAATAAAGCGGCGATCGGTGTTTTTCGATATTGCAAAGGGTGAAATTTACTTTACTGAAGATGGTTCGAAAGAAATGCTATTATGGAAAAATGAAGATAAATGTTAATTATGATTTTTAAATTCATGCAATATAATTGCAACATTAAAACGAGTAATTAAAAAACAGGGATGTTTTAAAAATAAAGATAAGAATTATTTAATGATAAGAAAATGAGTGAGAAGAAACATGATTACGATACAGACAGGATTATCAGATCATTGGAAGACGGTTTTTTAAGAGCGGATAATGACGGCTATATCGTCATGGCAAATGAAGCCATAGCTGCAATGTGCGGATACTCTTCACCGGAAGAAATGATAGGGATGCACATGAAAGAGCTTTATGCTAATCCCGGGGAAAGGGATCATTTAATCAATGAGATCAAAGAAAAAGGAAAGCTGCTTAACTATCAAATGGAATTATTGCGCCAGGACGGTTCTCGCTTCTGGAGTTTGAACAATATAAAAACATTCAGCGATGAAAAGGGGAATTTGCTGGGAACCGAAGGTGTGATCCGTGATATAACAAAATTGCGGCATACAGAAGAAAAGCTTGAACACGCCAATAAAGTGCTGGCTGCCATTCGCAACATGAATCAATTGATAACGGTTGAAAAAAATACTGCAAAATTGTTGCAGGGAATCTGCAATAATCTCACCGAAAATCGGGGCTATCACAATGTGTGGATCATGCTTCTGAACGAGAAAGCTAAGTTCGAATCGCTTTATCAGGCTGGTCTAAGGAATGAATTCAAACATGTCGAGAAAAAGCTGAAAAAAGGTGATTTTACAAAATGTGCTATTGAAACCCTAAAGCAAAAAGATGTTGTAATAATAACAGATCCAAAGGAAGAATGCAGTGACTGTTCGCTGGCAGAATTATATGAAGACCGGGGGGCCATGACAGCTCCGATTATTCATAACGATAAATTATTCGGCCTGATCACGGCTTCTATACCAAAGAAATATCTTACCAAATATGATTTTGATCTTTTTAAGGAAGTTGCTAATGATATAGGCCTGGCTCTGCATAGTATTATGATAGATCAAGCTCGTGTAACAGCAGAAAAAAATCTTGAAGCATCCAATCAACAATTACAAGCTGCTAATCAGCAGTTAATTGCCAGTGAAGAAGAACTTCGAGCTTCAAATCAACAGCTTGCTGCCAATGAAGAGGAACTACAGGCAGCTAATCAGCAGTTAAAAGCTGCTAACCAGCAACTGGCTGCCAGTGAACAGCAACTTAAAGCAAATGAAGCGGAATTAAATAGAAACCTGGAATCACTACAACTTGGAGAGCAAATCGCCGGTCTGGGATATTTCGAGCGTAACTGGCAAACCGGTAGCGGTTTCTGGTCAAAGGGCTTTTATTCACTTCTCGGTGTAAATCAGGATGAAGTTGACTGCAATCACGAGGATTTTATGAAATTTATTCATCCTGATGATGTGCAAAGAACAGCAAAACATATAAAATCTACTTTGCAAGATCAAACAGATATGAATATTGAATTCCGCCTTATTCAAAGTGATGGTAATGTATTACAGATTCATGGAATCGGAAAAAATTTCTTTGATAAAGATGGAAAACCTCTGAATACCATAGGTACTTTCCAAGATATTACTGAAAGAAAAAATACGGAAATTGAACTGAAAAAGAGCGAAGCAAAATTCCGTTCTTATGTTGATAATGCCCCGGATGGAATTTTTATTTGCGATGAAAAAGGCAAGTATTTAGAAGTAAATCAGGCTGCCTGCGATATTACAGGCTATTCACAAAAAGAGCTTTTACAAAAGCATATTCCGGATATTCTGCAGAAGACTGAGATAGAAAAAGGTATTCAACATTTCAAAGAAGTTCAAGAGAAAGGCTCTGCTCGGGGTGAGATCGGATTTGTTAACAAGAAAGGCGAAGATCGTGTCTGGCATGTGGCAGCCGTAAAACTTTCCAATACTCACTTTCTTGGATTTGTAAAAGATATTACAGATAGCAAAATAGCAGAGAAGGAATTAGAAAACACTCTTGAAGCTACAACAGATGGTATCTGGACATGGAATTTCAAGACAAATGTTTTATATTTCAGCCCAAAGTATTATACTATGCTTGAATATAAACCCAATGAGTTTGAAGCTAATTTTAATAATTGGGCTGACATGATTCATCCGGATGATAGAGCTTATGCATTGAATGTAGCAGAAAAATATCTCGAGAAAAAGCCGGATAATTATGAAAACGAATTTCGGACGAGAACTAAGGATGGAGATTATAGATGGATACGAGCTAAAGCTAAAGTAGTAGAGAGAGATAAAGATGGCAAGGCTGTTTATATGATTGGAAATCATGAGGATATTACAGAAAAAAAGAAAGCAGAAGAATCTTTAAAAGAAAGTGAAGAACGCTTTAAGCAGCTTTCCAATCTTACTTTTGAGGGAATACTTATCCATGATAATGGTGTGATAGTTGACGTCAATCAATCTTTACTTGATTTATTTGGTTATTCTTTAGATGAGGTTATTGGGAAAAGCCTATTTGAGTTAGCTTTACCAAAAGAATTTCACAAAGAAATTTACGGATATTTTCAAAGCAAAAAAGTCGAACCTTATCAAGTTGAGGCAATAAAAAAAGATGGAATGCGCCTCCCAATTGAAATCATTGCTAAAGAGGTATTTTTAGAAGGAAAATCACTTAGGGTTGCTGCAATCAGAGATATTACAAAACGAAAGCAAGCTGAAGAAGCTCTTAAAGAAAGTGAATTAAAATACAAAACAATAGTAGAAGGTTCAATACAAGGCTTGGTCATTGCTCAATCAGATCCGGTTCGTCTCAGTTTTGCGAGTTCCCCAATGGAAAAAATTACAGGATACACTCCAAATGAATTAATGAATTTTGGTCCCGAACATCTAAACGAACTTATCTATCCGGATGATAGACAAAGGTTTTTTTCTAATTTTTTAAAACGACTTCAAGGCGAAGAAATAAAATCCAGAGATGAATACAGGATAGTCCAAAAGAATGGTAGCATTAATTGGGTTGAATTATTCAGCTCAGTGATAAATTATGATGGATATCCTGCAACACAAACTGTATTTATCGATATCACTGACAAGAAGAAAGCGGAAGACGATCTTAAAGAAAGTCATAACAGATTCAGGCTTGCCGGAAATGTATCATACGATTTGATCTATGAATGGGATGTGAAAACAGATAGTTTGAAATGGTTTGGTGATATTGATTCGATGCTTGGTTTTAAACAAGGTGAGATTTCACAAAATATTAAACACTGGCTCTCTCTAATCCATCCTGACGATCAAGATAAAATGAAAGATGCGGTAGAGCTGCATAGAACATCTAAAGAAAAGATCCAATACGAATACAAAATTAAAACGAAAAATGCTACATGGCGTTATTGGCAGGATAATGCCTTGCCGCTATTTGATGAGAAAGGTAAACCATATCGCTGGATCGGTGTATGTACTGATATTACAGAGAGAAAAAAAGCTGAAAAAGCTTTAAAAGAAAGTGAGGCAAGTTTGCAGGATGCTCAGAGGATAGCCAATATCGGAAGCTGGTTATTAGATCTTACTACCGGTCAAGTGTATATGAGTGATGAGATGTTAAATATTATCGGGATTAATAAAAATGAAGCTGCTGATGTAACAATGCATGAGAAATATTACACACCGGAAAGCTGGAAACGATTCCAGGAGGCTATTAAAGAAACACAGGAAACTGGGAAAAGTTATGAAATTGAAATGGAGTTTGCCGACAAAAATGCTGAATTCCGTTATGCAATCGCCAGAGGTGAACCCGTCTATGATGAAAATAATAAGCTGATAGCCTTGAAAGGAACTTTACAGGATATTACTAAACAAAACCAATATGAAGCAAAGTTGATAGAAGCCAAGGAAAAAGCAGAAGAAAGCGACCGCTTGAAATCTGCATTCCTATCCAATATGAGCCACGAAATACGTACCCCTATGAACGGGATATTAGGATTTTCAGATCTATTAAAAACCCCTGATCTTAAGGGATCAGAAAAACAAAAATACATCGAAATTATCGAAAAATCCGGTAAAAGAATGCTTAATATCATCAACGACATTATTGATATTTCAAAAATAGAATCGGGGGCAGTGGAAGTTAATATGAAGAAGGTTAATATAAACAAGAATTTAAATTATGTTCTTTCTTTCTTCAAGCCCGAAGCAGAAAATAAGGGACTGAATTTGATATTGAATAATACTTTACCGGAAAAAGATGCTATTATAGTTGCCGATAGTGAGAAAGTTTCTGCTGTTCTAATAAACCTGATAAAAAATGCCATTAAATACACTGACAAAGGTTTCATAGAATTTGGATGTGAATACTTCGAAATTCATAATTCTAAATTTCTTCGGTTTTCAGTTCAGGATACAGGTATTGGAATTGCAAAAGATAGGCAGGAAGCCATTTTTGAACGTTTTATTCAAGCAGATATTGAAGATGTTCAAGCTCGGGAGGGTGCCGGACTGGGTTTATCTATTTCTAAGTCTTACATAGAAATGCTTGGTGGTAAATTATGGCTTGAAAGCAAGGAAGGGAAAGGCTCAACATTTTATTTCACGATTCCCTTTAATCAGGTAAAGAAAAAGGAAATTGATGTTGAAAATAAATCAGAAATTAATAATAATTTTCTTAATCTGAACCTTAAAGTATTAGTAGCAGAGGACGATGAAGCATCCAGTGATTATATTTCAATTGTTCTAAAAGATTGTGCAAAAGAAATTATTAATGTAGAAACAGGAGCAGAAACAATTGAAGTATTCCGTAACAATCCCGACATTGACTTAATATTGATGGATATTCGTATGCCTGATATAAATGGATATGAAGCAACTCAACAAATCCGTAAGATAAATAAAGATGTTATTATCATAGCTCAGACTGCTTATGGATTATCCGGTGATAGAGAAAAAGCATTGAAAGCCGGTTGTAACGATTATATCGCAAAACCTATTAAGAAAGCAAAGTTATTGGAATTAATACAAAAGTATTTCACGAAATAATGTAATTATTTAGGTAATTTGAACAACTGAGTAAATGCGAGAATGATGGGATGATAGAATGATTTAATGATAGAATGATTTAATGATTTAATGATAGAATGATTTAATGATTTAATGATAGAATGATGGAATGATGGAATGATTTAATGATTGAATGTGAATAGCCCTGTACAGCCCATCCTGAGAATCGGGAAAGTGCAGGGTAATAAGATAAAAATTGCAAAAACCCAATAAGGTGGGGTGAACGAAATAGTGTTAATCCGTCCTATTATTTTTATTGATATTTACTATATAAAACCGTTAAAACGGTTAATGTTTTCATATTTCATTAGTAACCCACGACTTAAGTCGTGGGTTGCATAGGTCGAGTAATTTCACTAACCATTTTAATGGTTTATAAATGAATGAACATTTTTTCAAATTAATTTAATTTAACTCACCCTACCCGTCCCGTTGGGATTATTGGTATGCTTTTCAACTTTTTATCCACAGGTTCACCCCGTAGAATAGCAAGGTTATTATTCCTCGGGGTAAACCTGAGGCTATTCATATTTAACCACTTCGTGGTTTAATGTTTTGTGATGTATGACTCTATTCTAAAAGATTTTAGCAATTATATATATGCTCCTTTTTATCATTACAAGCAATTGCATTGCATAAGCAAAAATTTCCTCCTGCATGCCAAAAATATTTTCTATTAAAAAAAAAATATTTTTCCGGTTTTTGTTTTGTTTATTATTTTTTTGTAATATTGCTACGCAAAATCGAAAACAAAAAATCGATAAAAAGTTTTTTCTTTATTAATTGTTTAAACATTAACGGTTTCTTTGTTTTTGATAGAAATAATTGAACATAATTAAGAAATTATCTTAAGTTAAAAACTGAATGTAAAGTGCTACTGAAGGGTATTTTTCTTTTTGAGAAAGGCTGTCTGCTGCAACAGATTGCGAACCTACACATCTGGAGAGACTATCTGCTGCAACAGATTGCGAACCTACACGTCTGGAGAGGCTATCTGCTGCAACAAATTGCGAACTTACACGTCTGGAGAGGCTATCTGCTGCAACAGATTGCGAACTTGCACGTCTGGAGAGACTATCTGC
>JAEINX010000118.1 GCA_016342645.1 Bacteroidales bacterium
TGAAATAAACATATTTCTCATCATTTACTCTACTAAGAATATCTTTTCCACCACCAAAAATATCTTTAATATTCTCATAGTAAATTGTTAATAAACTGGTGTGAAAAAACTCAATCGCTTCCAAAATATTCGATTTCCCAGAAGCATTTGGCCCGACAAAAACCGTAAATGGATTTGGCTTGTCAATTTTTATATCAACAAGCGATTTGTAATTTTTTACGTTTATAGAATTTATTTTCATTGTAAAATAATTAATAAAAAATTATCAATCCCAAATCTCCCCATTCAAAATCACAGTTTCCACTTTATTTGTACCATAATAATAGGGCATAAATTCATAGCTTGGAATTTTTTTTGTGATAAAAACGTTAGCCTTTTTTCCGATTGCAATACTTCCAAGTTCCTCGCTAACATCCATGGCATAAGCACCATTAATAGTTGTTGCGTTTATGCCTTCTTCGGGAGTCATTTTATAAGCAATACTTCCCATCGAAAGAATGAATTGCATATTTCCAGAAGGTGATGAACCCGGATTAAAATCGCTTGCTAAAGCAACAGGCAAACCGGCGTCAATCATTTTTCGAACAGGCGCATAAACCATTCCGAGAAAAAAAGCTGCACCGGGTAAAACAGTAGGCATGGTTTCGGAATTCAACAGAGCATTAATTTCCTCTTCACCTGTAAATTCCAAATGATCGACCGAAAGTGCATTATATTTTACTCCAACCTGAATTCCACCCGAATAATCAAGTTCGTTAGCATGAATTTTCGGGCGAAGGCCATATTTCATTCCTGCATTCAAGATTCTGTCGGTGTCATCAACTGTGAAAAATCCGCGATCGCAAAAAACATCAATGTAATCGGCCAATTCTTCGGCAGCAAGCATTGGAATCATTTCGTTAATAATCAGGTCAACGTATTCGGTTTGATAAGCTTTGTATTTTTGAGGAATTGCATGCGCCCCTAAAAAAGTTGATTTAATTGTTAAAGGCGAAATTTCTTTTAATTTTTTAATCACCCTTAACATTTTCAATTCATCTTCGGTGTTCAAACCATAACCGCTCTTGATTTCAACAGCACCGCTTCCGTAGGAAATTATTTCGTTTAATCGTTCGAGAGCCGATTCAATTAACTGATCTTCGGAAGTTTGATGCATTTTTCTTGCTGAGTTTAAAATACCTCCTCCTCGTTTTGCAATTTCTTCGTACGATAAACCTTTAATTTTATCAATATATTCAATTTCACGGCTTGCCGGATAAACCAAGTGAGTGTGTGAATCGCAAAAAGATGGAAAAACCATTTTGCCTTCAGCATCAATTACTTTATCAGGCGAATAATCAGGCACATTTTGCATTTTACCAAATCCATAGATTTTCCCTTCTTCGATTATGAGATAAGCATTTTTTATGGTGGAAAGTTTTGCCATGTCTTTTCCACAGACTTTTCTTTTTGGCTTATCTTCAACCTGAATTAGTTCTTTTATGTTTTTTATTAAAATTTTCTCTTTCAATTTAATTGCATTTAATTTGGCACGAAATTACAAAAAATAATTTGGATCAAATATTAACATTAAAACACATTTTCTTGAAATAGTATAATTTTTCTTACTTTGCAATTTTAAATGAATTTTTAAAAATATGAATATCAGAAAAAGGTTTATTTTAACTATCTTTAGCATTTGTGTGACAATGTTATCATTTTCACAAAATATTGAAACTCCTGAGCAAAAATCAGAGCGCATGCAATGGTTTAAAGATGCCCGTCTCGGTATTTTCATTCATTGGGGAATTTATGCCGTAAACGGCATTGATGAATCATGGTCATTTTTTAATGAATACACTCCTTACGATGAATATATGAAGCAATTACAAGGATTTACTGCTAAAAATTATAAGCCAGACAATTGGGCCGATTTAATTAAAGAAAGCGGAGCACGGTATGCAGTACTTACAACCAAACACCACGATGGAGTAGCTTTATGGGACACAAAATATGGCGATCTGAATGTGGTTGAAAAAACACCTGCCGGACGAGATTTGGTCGGCCCTTTCTGTAAGGCATTACGAAAAAATAAAATTAAAGTAGGATTATACTATTCTCTTCTTGATTGGTCACATCCCGATTATCCTAATTTCACAAGAACTAATAAAAGATACAAAGAAGACAGCCTGAGGTGGGCTTCATTCACAAAATTCAATTTAGGTCAGATTGAAGAATTCTCAAACAAATATAATCCCGACTTGGTTTGGTTTGACGGCGACTGGGAGCAAAGTGCCGAAAAATGGAAGGCATCTGAAATCAGAGAGATTTTATTTGATGCAAATGATGAAGTCATTATAAATTCAAGGTTACAGGGTTATGGCGATTATGCTACACCTGAGCAAGGATTGCCTCTCACCAAACCAAAAGAAAAATATTGGGAATTGTGTATGACCATAAATGATTCGTGGGGTTATCAGAATAACGATAATGATTATAAATCAACAGATCAGATAATAAAGATTTTTGCAGAATGTTTATTGATGGGTGGAAATCTCTTGCTGGATATTGGGCCTAAACCTGATGGCAGCATTCCAGAAAAGCAAGTTAAAGTTTTGAAAGAGCTTGGACGATGGACAGGAAAACATCAAAAAGCTATTTATGGAACTCATGCCGGATTGCCTCCGGGATATTTTTACGGGCCCAGTACTCTTTCAAACGACAGCACAATTTTATATTTATTCTTACCCTATAAACCTCATGGGCAAGTAATGCTGAAAGGAATAAAAAACAAGATCAACCGTGTTTGGGTTGTTGGGAATGGGACAAAGCTTGAGCATAAAGTCTATCTAAAACCATACTGGAGCAATAAACCCGGTTTAATTTTTATTGATGTACCCGATTTAGTCCTTGATAAAAATATGACAGTTATAGCTGTTTTGCTTGATAAGAAACTTGAATTGGGAGAATAAAAATATGAGAAAAGTTTCACTCTTAATATTATTATTGGCAGTTGTGATTTTGCAAATTAAAGCACAATCAATTATAATTGAAAATGGGAAAGCTAATACTGATATAATAATACCTGTCAATGCTGACAGCCTGACAATTAAATCAGGAAAGATAGTAAGTCATTACCTTGAAAAAATTAGTGGGACAAAGGTAATGATGGCTGAGAAAAAAAGTAAATCGGATTTTCATATTTATATTGGAAAAGAATTTCTTAAAGGGAAAAACAAAAAGCTGCTTTCCGAAAGCTTGCAGGAGGATGCATTCTTAATACTTGGAAATAAAAAGGGACTTTTCCTCGCCGGAAAAAATCCGCAGGGGAATTTATATGCTGTTTATACACTGCTCGAAGAATACTTCGGTTGTATGAAGTTTACTGTAGATGAGGAATATATTCCAAGAATGAAAAGCCTAATCTCACCAAAAGTTCAAAAAGTTTATAATCCGGCTTTTCCATTTCGTGTGCCTCATTTTGAGGGCAGGTGGAATAAGGATTTTAGTGAATGGCACAAGATTAGTTCATTTGACGATTGGGGAATGTTTGTGCATACTTTTCAGAAACTTATTCCTCCTGAAAAATATTTTGATATGCATCCCGAATATTTTGCTTTAGTGAATGGCCGTAGATTGAAGGACGGGCAACTTTGTCTTTCTAATCCTGAGTTAATTGATTTGTTGAAGGAAAATCTTGGAAAAGAAATAGCGAAAAATCCTGAAAAAACATATTGGTCGGTTTCACAAAACGATTGCTATAATTATTGTGAATGCGAAGATTGCCAGGCATTGTATGAAAAGTATAAAAATATTTCAGGTGCTTATGTGTTGATGTCAAATGAAATAGCAAAAGCTTACCCCGATAAACAAATATCAACTCTTGCTTATCAGTTTACTCGCTCAACTCCTGAAAATATCAAGCCACTTGATAATGTAAATATTATGTTCTGCTCTATTGAATGTAATCGTTCAATGCCTTTGGCTGAAGATACCCGAAGCGCCGGATTTGTGAAAGACATGAAAGATTGGAATAAATTGACTGATAATATTTTTGCATGGGATTATGTTGTTCAATTTAAGAACTATCTTACACCTTTCCCGAATTTTCATGTTCTTCAACCCAACATCAGATTTTTTCGTGATAATGGGGTGAATATGATGTTTCAGCAGGGAAGTGGTGGTTCATGGTCGGATCTTTCGGATGTAAAACAATATCTGATAGCTAAGCTTTTATGGAATCCTGATTTGAACAATGATTCAATAATTAATCATTTTATTGAAAAATACTATGACAAAGCAGCTCCATTTATTAAAGAATATTATGATTTAAGTCATCAAAGCTTGATTGAGAAACAAAAAGAACAAAACCTTGATATTTACGGCTTCCCTGTGTTTTACTATAATACTCACCTCACTCCCGAATTATTAATTCGTTATCAGGAATTGATGGATGAAGCCGAAGTTGCTGTTTCTACTGATAGCATTTTTCTGATGAGAGTTTTACGCACACGTATCCCCGCCGATTTTGCATATCTTGATATTGCTCAAAACAGAGATAACGAAAAAATTAGATGGATCAGAAAGCAAGATGGAAAGAATGAAATTGATAAAAAAATGCTTGCAAAACTCAATCGCTTTGTTGAATTGTGTGAGTTAACCGGTGTTGAACAAATCAACGAACGCAACCTGAAGCCTGAAGATTACAGGGATTTTACAATTAGAAAATTGAAATGGCAGATCAAGAATAATAAACTGAAAGACTCTAAAATTAAGAGCCTGACAAATTACAGCCCCAAATATCCGGTTGGCGGCGAAAGTGCGATAAACGATCGTTTGCTTGGTGGTCTTGACTTTCATTTTAATTGGCTAGGTTATGAAGGCAAAGATATGATTTTAGACATTGATCTGGTGGAAGAAAAGAAATTCTCGCTTTTACAAATGAACTTTTTGAAAGCTGTTAATTCATGGGTTTTCCTTCCAACTAAAATTAAATTGGAAATATCAAATGATGGTAAAAACTACATTGAAATATGTTCGATTACTTGTGATAAAACCGACCATTCTTATCTTGTGAAATCAATTCCTTTTATTATAGAGTTTGAACAGGTAGAATCCAGATATTTGAAAATAACAGCAACCTCAAAGAAAACCTGCCCTGATTGGCATAGAGGATTTGGGAAACCATCATGGATTTTTGTCGATGAGATTATTTTGGAATGAAATCCATAACCAATATTAATTCAGAAAGTCTATTTTGGGTTTGATAATGGTTAATGGTATTAGTAAAACAATTAATCCTCACTTACTACCTTTCTTTTTCTTTTTTAGCCATTGAACCAAATCGCGAAAACTATTGAATTCTTTTCTATAAAAAACACCGACACCTTGAGTATATGGAGAATTATCTTCAAGAATATCAATGTCGTTTGTACGGTTGAAAGCTCTTATTCGCAAGCGTCCATCCTGTGTAATTTTTACCTCAACATTAACATCCCCAACAATATTACTTGTTCTTTGAGATTTCTCATCCCCAACAACACCAAAATTTCCATCAATTGAGACCCTATCATCGAATAATTGTGTTGAAAGTGCAACCTGAAGTTCTTCCTCTGAAATTTTATCACCCGGAGTATAATTTATTCCAATATCAAAATCCTTGCTAATTTGTGAAAGCCAATTGCTTAATGCTCCAGAAATAAATCCTAAAGACGAAACTCCAAGAGAACCAACATCTCCCGTGTTATAACTGAAACTGTTTAGAACTAATAATGAAATCATTTGCTGATTCATTAAAGCCTGATTCGTAGTATCAAGTATCGAATAAATTGCCTGAGCGGTTTGCTCATCAATATTTGGGAATTTGATGCTTGAAGTGATTTCAGGATTCATCAATTGATTTTTCAGTCCAAGAATACAATCAACATTAACCCTTGATTTATAGTTTGAAGTTGTATCAATATTTGCTCCAAGTCCGGCTAAAGAAGTTTTCACCTTGTACAAAGCTTTCATATTAATTTCGGCATCATAGGGGCTGCCAGTCCATGAGATTTTGCCACCTTTAATAATTTCGAATTTTCTATTCAGCATATTTTGGATAGTGAATAAGAATGATCCGTTATCAATTACATAATCACCATTGATGCTAAAGTTACCTCTTGAATTAATTTCAAGTTTAATATCACCACTACCAACCGCTTTAATATTACCCATTTGAGATGGAAGAAATATGGCAATTTGGGCATCAGGAGTAATATTTAAATCTAAGCTTAAATTTAATCCCGATAAATCAACTCGATAATCCTCCTGCTTTACAACCGTATCAGTATTATTTACAAAAACAATATAATTAGTTTCCGAAACATTAACAGCCGAAGATAATGGTATATTAATTAGAGTCCCTTTATCAGGTTTTGCAACAATATCCATCGAAATATTATTAAAAGGCCCACTAATTTTTACGTTTCCGCTGGCAATTGCTTCTCCATAAAATTCTTTGTTTTGATAAATATCAGTATTTAAACACGAAAATTTATTTATTGAAATATTTAAATCCAAATTAAAATCATTTAAATAATTATGTTGAATTTTACCGCTACATATTGCTTCATTACCTAATGTATCGTAAAGAATAATCTCATCAAAAATAATCTTATTTTCAGCAAATTCAATATCATTGGCAAGTGAATATTTTGTGTTTAAATAAGCTATTCTAAAACCTGCTCTAATCAGAGATAATTTTCCTCTTAAATCCGGTTTTTTCATAGGCCCTTTTAAAGTAAACTTTCCTGAGGCAAGTCCTTCAATATCCGATGCAAAACTATTTATAAACGGTGAAAGACTTATAAGTTTAAAATTACTCAAATTAATATTAAAATCATAATTATTTGAGGTATTATAAGGAAAATAATGTCCTGAAACCTCAAGTGATTTGGTTTTACCGACATTTCCATAACTAAAAATTTCGGCATCCACGTTAATTGAACTTGTTTGACTATTCCATTTTGTAAAGAAAAATGCCTCTCCGAAATCTTCGCCATTAAAATACAAGCTATCAATTTTAAAGTCTGAGAAAAAACTTGGTGATTTTAATAAATCTGAAAGACTAATTCTACCGTTTATTATTCCATTAATATCAAATTTCTTCTTATCAAGAAATAAATCAAAGTTTGAAATTGACCAATTCGAGAATTCAAAATTAATCGTGTCTTCCGGTACTTTAGATATTTTTCCATCAATTTTGAGTTTCTGATTATTTCCAATAAAAGAAAAATCGTTAATTATAATAGAATTTTCATTAATTACAATAAAATTATCTTTACTGATTGTCCACATAGAATCATTTACTACAATTTCGGCATTTGTAATTTTTGTTTTGATCAGTTCATCTTTCAATGAAAACCATCCTGAGAAATCGCCCCGATAATTATCTTTAGAAATGTTATTCCAGTAAATATTATAATTAATACTATCGTTCATAATTTCAGAAGAAAGCATTAAACTATCAAGGCCGAGTTGTAAAGTATCTTTTTCACTTGTTTCTTTAAACGATAGGCGTTTACTACCCGTTTTTATCAAAAACTTTTCCTCAAACGATTCACTTTCTAAAAACCAATCAAATAGTTTTGATCCTTTAAAATCTATCAGAGGAGAACTTGCTTTCAGATTAAAAAGTTTTTCACTTGAATTAAATTTTCCGGCAAATTTGGTGTTTTCTCCAATTTTTATTGAGGGGTAAAGCAATTCACATAATGAATTAGTTTTTTTTAAATTAATGGAATACTCAAAGTCCTGAATATATATATCTTCAAATTTAACTGAATCAACTTCAAATAGTATGTCTGCACTAATATAATTATCAATGAAATTGATAATTGAAGGAAATAATTCTGTTAAAAGAAAATCGCCTTTAATCTCAGCGTCAACTATATCGGATTTAAGGTTAATATTTTTATTGACACTCGTATCATTTAATGTGATTAAGGCAAAATGATCAAGATAAAACAATTTATTATCCTCATAATATTTTGTACTATCAATATTTATGCTTCCAAAAATATCATCTATGCTACTTCCCACAAAATTAATTAATAAATTTGAGGAAAAATCAATATTTGGATTATGGCTTAAGATATTCAAATCATAAAGTTTTGCATTTCTGATTTTTGAGGAAAAATTAAATACGGGAAGCTTTTGTTTGAAGTCAACAATTCCATCAAAATCAAAATTCAATAATTCGTCCATTATATTAAGGCTTCCGTTGAATTTATTTTCAGCCAACTCACCTTTAAGATTAATGGTATTAAAATTATTACGCATAAATTGTAATGAATCAATCATTCCGTTCAACTCAACAACGGCTGATTCGGAGGAAAAACCGGAGCCGGAAAAATCGGCATAGAAATTCAGATAACCAAGATATTTTTCGGAAGAAAGAAAATTTCCGAGGTTAAATTGATTTGCAGCAATTTTACCATTGTATTCAATATGTTTTTTTTCGCGATTATTTTTTAGAACAACATCGGTATTTATTTTTCCGATAGAAGTGCTTAAATTAATTTTTGCATTGAAATCATTATAAAATCCTGTGAAAAATCCATTAATATCAATTTTCCCGAATTTCTTTAAAACATCTGGTATTTGAAGATGAATCGATTTAATTGGAAGTTTTAAAGATTCAACATCTTTGATATTTGTTTTAAATTCATTGATTGAGAAATGAACAAAACTTTCTTCAACATTTGGCAAACCGTTGATATTAATATTTCCATCAAATTTTGATGATTCACCATAATTAAAGGTAAAATTTTTTGCCTTCAAATTATTTACCCTCCCACTGATATTTCCCGATATTGATAGCGGATTATCCATTGCAGATAATGAGGGTGCAAAAAATCCGATATCATAAATGTTAAGTTTAGATGGTTGAATTGTGGTTTGGATAGATATTTTTTCTTCAAAATCATCAAAATCAGAAAAATCGGAATATGCAAATATCAGATCAAGAGAAAGCTCCGAATTATTTGTACAAATTTTTAACTCTCCTGCATAAATTGATTTTGAGCACAATCGAAATCTCCCGCTAAAATCTTTCAGATTAAATCCACATTTATCTTTTGCACTGAGTTTTTCGATAATAAAATTAAAAGTATCGTTTTCAATTCTGATTTTTTGAATATCTAAATTGATCTCACTAATATCCATATCCGCATAATCAACTCCCCTGTCTTTTCTTCGTTTATTATTATTTTGAAAAACAAAATGCCCATCACTGATACTAAATTTATTTAAATCAAACTTCCACTTTTCTTTATTTTCTATTTCAGTCGTATCAATATTATTATCCTCTGATTTGAAATATTCTGTAAGGAATTTAAAACTAAAAGCCGAATCACCCTTATATTTTATTAGATTAATATCCGGACTTTTAAGATCAATCCCTGCAAGTTTCAGAATATTGTTTTTTAAATTTACCCTTTCAATATCAAATTCCAGTCTTTCTGTTTTTAGAATCCTATTCCCTTTTTGATCATTTATTAAAACATCATTTAAAACAATATCTAACGAAATTGAAATATAAATACTTCCAATCTTGATCTCAGAATTCAATTTCTCGGATAATTGAAAAGCAATCGACCGGGCAATAAAAGTTTGAATCACCGGATCACATAAAATCGAGTAAATTACAAACGGAAAAGTTAAAATTACTACTCCGATATATAATAATATTTTACTAAGTCTTTTTTTAATAATTTTGCATTTTTACACAAAAGTAAAATTAATGAGCATTTACATTTTAGGCATTGAGTCATCTTGTGATGACACTTCTGCGTCAGTCATTAAAGATACCAAAGTACTATCCAACATTATAGCAAATCAGGAAGTTCATCGCGAATTTGGCGGTGTAGTTCCCGAATTAGCTTCACGTGCTCATCAACAAAACATTATTCCTGTTATTGATAAAGCTTTATCTGCTGCAAAAATAAACAAAAAACAATTGAATGCAGTTGCTTTTACTCTTGGACCCGGATTATTAGGCTCACTGCTTGTAGGAACTTCATTTGCAAAAGCATTTTCGCTCGGGTTAAATATCCCGATGATTGAAGTTAACCATTTACAAGCACATATTTTATCACATTTTATTAGAGATAATAAAGATAAAAAAGTTCCAATATTCCCTTTTTTATGTCTTGTGGTTTCAGGTGGCCATACACAAATTGTTCTTCTAAAGGATTATTTTGAAATGGAGATAATAGGAAGAACCATTGATGATGCAGCCGGAGAGGCTTTCGATAAATCTGCAAAAATATTGGGACTCCCCTACCCGGGTGGGCCTTTGATTGATAAATATGCAGAGCTTGGTAATAAGAATGCTTTTACTTTCCCCGAACCCAAGATTCCCAATTTGGACTTTAGTTTTAGCGGACTGAAAACTTCATTTTTATATTTTATCCGCGACCGCTTAAAGGAAAATCCGAATTTCATAGATAATAATTTATATGATTTATGTGCTTCGATTCAAAAAACAATAGTCAGAGTTTTGATAAAAAAGCTTATAAAAGCTTCTGAAAAAACCGGAATAAAAGAAATTGCAATTGCAGGTGGCGTGTCTGCAAATTCCGAACTTCGTAATGAATTGATTAAAGCCCAAAAACTGAAAAATTGGACTATATTTATTCCAAAAATTGAATATAGCACCGATAATGCAGCAATGATTGCAATTGCCGGTTACTATAAATATTTAAGAAAAGAATTTTCAAATCAGGGTGTTTCGCCTTTTGCGAGGGATATTGTTTTTAATATGAGAAAGAAAAAAATAATTGATAAAAAAGAAATCGAAAACAATAAATAACTAAAACAATTTCAGAGAAATAAACCGAAAACTGATTAAATATTACCGAAAACTGATTTTTATAAATTAATAATAAAAAACATCGTAAATTTGTGATTATGGGGTGTGTAATTCTTTTTGTGAATATTTTTTAATAAATTTTTAATGCGAATATTTAAAAAAGGTGTATCTTGTGCCACTATTTTGAAGATTATTTAATAATAAATATTAATCAAATTATTTGATATGAAAAATAAAATTTTACCATTTGGCTTGATAGCTATAATAATTGGATTTACAGCATTTTTTCTTTCATCTGCTGGGTTTAAATCAGAGCAAAAATATGAGCCGGAAAAAAATCCTGTGAAGGAAAATGTTCAGAGCAATCAGAAGGCATTATCTTATATTGCCAAAATTAGAAACAATCAGTTTACCGGAAAAATAAATCCAAATGATGTTTTGAAAGCAAATGAACAAATTGAAAAAAACAAAACAAAATCGGGCAATTCAAAAGAATTGAATTGGGTTGAAATTGGCCCGGATAATTTTGGAGGAAGGACAAGAGCGATTCTTTTTGATAACCAAGATGCAACAGCTAGTACTATTTATGCCGGTAGTGTCAGCGGTGGAATATGGAAATCAACTAATATCGGAAGTTCATGGAATAAAATTAATACCACTAACGGCACAGCTTGCTTAGCTGTTAGCTGCATGACTCAAAATTCAGATGGAACAATTTATGCCGGAACCGGAGAAGGATTTACCGCTCAAGATTATTCAGAATTCGGAGGTGTTGTTGGTAATGGACTCTATAAATCAACAGATGGTGATAATTTTGAATTAGTTCCAGGTACAAAACCTGAAATTACTCAAGATAACGATACTGTTGAATGGGCATATATTAATGCACTCGCGGTTGATAACAACACAAATCGTATTTATGTAGCTACAAATACTGGCCTAAAATATATGGATCAAGGAAGCGATATATGGCATACTCCTGAATTCATATTAGACAGCGTTTATTATCAAATTGATAAAAAATTTAATATCACTTGTGATTCAATAGAAATTAACGGTGACAAAATAACAATGTATAATCCTGATACAACAACAGTTAATATTGATACTACAGCAAGTGATGTAACCACAAATAAATTCCCACTAATAGGCAACTCACTTGAAGTAAAGGTATTTGACGATGGTTCAGTAATTTCTTTTGTCAATAATTTTACTTTTACAAGCAATGATGGATTGTTATTTAAAAATATTGCAAAATATCCTGACGACCCATATTTCATTACTAAATCGTTTTCGACTGTTGAAAATAATTTAATAATTACAAATAGAAGTGATACAACTTTTTTATATAATGATTCTATTAATTGGTCACATAATCCGGGAGCAATATCTAATCTCCCAAATGATTATGTTGGAAAAGTAGATTTTGCTATCGCACCATCAGATCAAAATATAATTTACGCAAATGTAATTAC
>JAEINX010000119.1 GCA_016342645.1 Bacteroidales bacterium
AAAAAAAGCACCTCAAAGTATATTTTACTTTTTATGAATGGCTGTTATTAATTATTGGATCATTAGTAATTTTTATTACATACATAAAGGATTCATTGTTTTTCATTTTTGGTTTTATTCAAAACAATGCTAACAATTTGAGCGAACTGCAAAGTGCTTTAGAAAGTTTCTCACTTGAGTTTATCCCTGTAAAGTTTGATTGGATATTATTTATTATCGGTGAATTATTATTTTTAATTTCGATAATTATATTTATCAGAAGAATGAAAAAAACGACTCTTTAAAATTTAATGAACAAAATCACTATCATTTTTAAATTTCGAACACCGATGAAGCGAAGCAAGTCCGTAGGATTAACGAATAATGATTTCAGATTTAAGTAGCCCCTGACTTTCTACTTTATACTTTGATTTTTAGCCTTTAGCCATTTTTCCACAAAATAATTTATTGAATCGAAAATTTATTTAATTTCGCCGTGATTAAAAACTAAGGAATTAGAAAGAAAATGTCAATTTTAGTAAAGGAAGTAAGTAAACTTTACGGCTCTCAAAAAGCTCTTGATAATATAAGTTTTGAAGTTGGTGAAGGAGAAGTTGTTGGATTACTTGGCCCTAACGGAGCCGGTAAATCCACAATAATGAAAATTATCACCTGTTTTATCCCTCCAAGTTCGGGGAGTGTAAGTGTGAATGGTTTTGATGTTCTCGGACAATCAATCGATGTGAGAAAAATTATCGGATACCTACCCGAAAACAATCCTTTATATCACGAGATGTATGTGAAAGAATATCTTGAATTTATTGCCGATTTGCACAAACTTGATTCAATTTCCAAAAGCCGTGTGGTTGAAATGATAGAAACAACCGGCCTTGGCGATGAACAAAACAAAAAAATCGGTGCTTTATCGAAAGGCTACAAACAAAGGCTTGGTTTGGCCCAGGCATTAATCCATGATCCACAAGTTTTGATTTTGGATGAGCCGACATCAGGACTTGATCCTAATCAGTTGTCAGACATCAGAAATCTTATCAAAGAAATAGGAAAAAAGAAAACTATTATTTTTTCTACTCATATTATGCAAGAAGTTGAAGCTGTATGCGATAGGATTATCATAATTGATAAAGGAAAAATAGTTGCCGATGATTCAACCAAAAATATTTCCAAAATGTCTGCCGGAAATGAAATTATTTCGGTCGAATTTAATTCAAATGTTTTAGCTGAAGAATTAATGAATTTGCCCGGAACTATTGAAATCAAGGAAGACGGTGATCGTAAATGGATAATTACTGCACATGCTGAAAGTGATTGTCGCTCAAAAATATTCCGGTTCGCTGTTCAAAAAAACATCACCGTACTTTCATTACAAAAAGAAGAACGTAGCCTTGAGGAGATTTTTCAGTCTTTAACAAAAAAATAGAAATATTTAATAGATAGATTTAAAGTTTATCATCAAATTTCTTCATTCGTTTTTCATGTAAAAACGATTAGCAACTATGATTCATTAAAGATGACTTTCTTTTATTTGGCAGATCATTTTTTATAAAAAACAAACAAGCCAACACACCCAAAAATAAAACCGTAATCGAGCTCATTCCTGCTACATATCCGGCAATTTCAAAAATATGACCTATTAAAAAAGGAACGAAAAGGCTTCCAAGGGCTAATGCAATAAAAAACAAAGAGTATGTACTTGAGGACTCGGATTTCGGATAAGTAGAAGCTGCCGACAATAAAAGAGGGAAAATACCGGCAAAGAAAATTGATGCAAGCATAAACAAAACAATATTAAAAATAACATGTTGGGGGAAAGGTGCAAAAAAGATCAAAAAAGTTGAAACGATAGATATAATAATCAGTATATTAAAAGTTGAAAATCTCTTTGTTAAATTACCACAAGCTAATCGGCCAAATACCAGGCATATTCCGATAGCTGAAAGTATAAGATGAGCTGATCCCTGCAACAACCCTCTTTCCTTTTCCAGAAAAGTAATAATCCAAATTAAAAAACCTTGCGTTGCTCCCGCTCCCAATATTAAAGCTATAAATAATCCTGTGAAAAATCTCGGATTAAATTTAATTATTTCCTTAACGGTGCTTACTGAAAGTTTATCCACTTTTTCAATTCTGTTGAATTTTGTAAAAATTAGTGGAATAATCAAGGGGACCATTAACAGTGCGGGAGAAGCTATTGCCCAACGCCACGAAATATCAAGTTTTATAATAATTCCCGGTATTAATGGCCCTAAAATATATCCGAATGAAATAAATCCAAAAAGAGTAGATTGGATTCGGGCACTTTCTTTGCTTAATACATTAGTAACATATACACCCGGCAAAATTATTAATATGCCATTTCCTAAACCCGTAAAGAAGCAAAAAAATGTAAACATATAAAACTCATAACTTAGTGAAGCCGATATTAATGATATACAAATTAATAAAGCACTTGTTAGCAACAAAAGTTTCACTAAAAACCTGTTTATCAGGTGAGTTACAAAAACTGCACTCACCATCATCCCAATGAAATAAACAAGAGGTAATGTGCTTACCTCACCTTCAGTTAAATGAAATTGGTCCATAATAATATGGATAGTGGATGGGATTAGAAGTTGTACTAATCCGCTTATAACCATTAAAGGGTAAAATGCTCTAATGCTTTTCATGGGCGATTTAAATATTTAATTTACTCAGACATACACCTACAAACATACATACTAAATTAATAAAATAAGAAATTTATTTAAACCAATTTAAATTATTTCGATTTAGGTTTGGAAAAGCTTTGTTAGGGTGCGATTAAAGATCATAGCACTTATATGGTGTTAAGCGAATCACAATGTGTACATTAACCTAAAACAACCCACCCTGTTTACCAAAAAGAATCCAATTAAAAAAAGTTTATCCTATTTTTACATTAATTCCGAAAACTATTACAAGTTGATTAAAGATTGGAATTTATCTCCCTTTTTAAAGATTGAGAAAACTTGAATTTGAATAAAAAATTTTTCAACATTAATTTGTTTTTTTATTTTTGCCTCAAAATATTAAAATAATAAATTTAAGAAATGAAAAAGTTAATACTATTAATTGTAATTATGGTAGCAGGAAATAATTTTGCTTTCTCTCAAGAAAACTCTAAAAAAGAAACCATCGTTGTAATTCATACCAAATATGGTGATATTACAGCTAAGTTATACAACGACACCCCTCAGCATCGTGATAATTTTATAAAATTAGTTAATGAAGGCTGGTACGAAGACTCACCATTTCACCGAATAATTAAAAATTTTATGATTCAAGGAGGAGGTAATTCCGATGGAAGGCAAGATCCCGGTCATAGGATTCCGGCTGAATTCACTCCAAACCATTATCATAAAAAAGGTGCATTATCAGCAGCACGACAGGGAGATCAAGTTAATCCCGAAAAAGAATCATCAGGTTGCCAGTTTTATATTGTTCAAGGGAAAAAAGTACCTGAAAGCCAACTTGCATCGTTTTCTAAAAGAAACGGTATTAAATATACAGATGAACAAAAAAACGTATATAAAACCTTAGGTGGAACACCTCATCTTGATGGGGATTATACGGTTTTCGGTGAAGTTATTATGGGTTTGGATGTTGTTGATAAGATTGCCGCCGTAAAAACAAATAAAATGAAAGGCGACAGCCCTGTTGAAAAATTAACAATGACAATTGAAATTGTTGAATAATAAATTAAAAACCACCTGTCGAAAAAAGGATTTAAAATTCAAATACAAGCAAGATGAAAGAAAAAATTCATCAAATATTAAAAGATGTTTCCGGTTTTTCTCCTGAAAACAAAGAAGAAATTGAACAATTTAGAATAAAGTATTTAAGCAAAAAGGGTATTGTTTCCGGACTTTTTTCTGAATTTAAGGATGTTCCGAAAGAATTAAGAAAAGAAATTGGCCAACACTTGAATGATTTAAAAAACAATGTTCAGGAAAAAATTAATTCTTTAAACCAATCTTTCGAGAAAATTGATGAACCCTCATCTTCGGAAAATGACCTTAGTCTTCCGGCTGATTTTATTCAACTCGGTTCAAGACATCCTTTGTCAATTATTAGAAAAAGAATTATTGATATTTTTTCCAAAATAGGCTTCACGGTTTCTGAAGGTCCTGAAATTGAGGATGACTGGCATAATTTTACGGCTCTTAATTTTCCTGAAGAACATCCTGCGAGAGACATGCAGGATACTTTTTTTATTGAAAAAAATCCTGATATCTCGCTTCGAACTCACACTTCATCTGTGCAGGTACGAGCTATGGAATCAGGGAAAATTCCAATCCGTGAGATTTATCCCGGACGTGTTTTTAGAAATGAAGCCATTTCGGCAAGAGCACATTGTATTTTTCATCAAGTTGAAGGTTTGTATGTTGACAACAATGTTTCATTTGCCGATTTAAAACAAACCTTGTTTTATTTTGCAAAAGAACTTTTCGGCGAAAAAACTAAAACTCGTTTCAGGCCATCCTATTTTCCTTTTACCGAACCTTCGGCAGAAATGGATATTTCATGTAATATTTGTGGTGGTAAAGGTTGCAATATTTGTAAATACACGGGTTGGGTTGAAATTCTCGGTTGTGGCATGGTTGACCCTAATGTATTGGATAATTGCAATATCGACAGTAAGGAATACACCGGATTTGCATTTGGGATGGGTATTGAACGCATAACTATGTTGAAATATCAAATTAAAGATTTACGATTATTTTTTGAAAATGATCTTAAGTTTTTACGACAATTTGAATCGGCAATCTGATTTTGATATTAATAAGTCAGCCAACTAATGTAGCTTTTAAGAATTAGCAAATCATAACCTTAAAAGAAAATCTCTTAATTAATCATCCAAATAAACACCGCTTCCGATAAAATAATCACTACCTGGGATTTTTATAACAAAAGCTATTTTTTTCTCTTCTTTAGATGTCGTTGGATTATTCCAGTAATATTCGCTAAATCCACTATTCTTAGTTTGTACGACCTGTATTAAATTTCTTATTACATAATTTCCATGCGTATCCTGATAATCATAAAGATTTTGTCCTTGAAGGTTGGGCTGTGTAGCATGTGCAACATTGTAAGCTCTAAAATCATATATAAAAAAGTACCCGCTCTGATCATCGAAGAATCTAATATGTTTTATAAAATTCCTGCAAAACTCAACACCTTGAAGCGAATCTGAATAAATTTCACTCAATACACTTCCTATTCCTTTGGCAGTAGTTTTAGTAATTGTTTCTGTAATTGACATATTTGCATCAAGTTTTTCATAAAATATTGGGGGGAGGTCTCCATAAAATCCTGTTCCTATAAATAATTCTGCCGAGGGTATTCCTGTTACGAAACTTAGCTTACGCTCAATTTCATTGTTCGAAGGATTTTTACGATAATATTCCACAAATCCATATCCGATATATTTAACAGTTGATACCATATCTTGAATGAAAAATTTTCCATAGATATCCTGAGTATTTATTCGCGATGTACCAATGAGATCAGGGTTGACATGTGCAACTACCCATGCGTCATCCATTGTTTCAATAAAAAAATATCCCGATTCATCATTAAAAAACAGTGCATCGTTAACAAAAGCCTGACAAAGATGTGCTCTTCCCGTACTATCACCAATCATAGTGTTGAAAATATTATTAAGTCCGGTAGCAACGTTTGTTGTATTTGTTTGAACAATCGCCTTATCAAGCTCATATTGTGAAACCATATCATTTTTATATATATTGGTTTCTTTATCACAAGAAGCAAAAAATACTAAGGGAAACAAAACAATTAGAAAAAATATTATTTTATGTGTATTCATTTTTTTAATAGTTTTTGGTTACTTATAAACCGCAAAAATATAAAATATTTAATTATAATAATATTGATGCGATATAAAAAATCAAAGCTTTGATTCATCAGAATACAATTCAGAACGGAGATTTTTTATTAAAAATCCTATAAATTAAATTTTCATATCATTAAAATATATCTGTTTTTTTCTCTAATTTTCCGGCCTTTACAAAATGATTTAAAATCATAACAAAAAAATAATCTCCTTTTGCCTATTAACCTCTTTTTGCTATTTTTGCCGCATGTCAAATAACGAAGAAAAATTCAAAAAAATAATATCTCATGCCAAAGAGTATGGGTTTGTATTCCAGTCGAGTGAAATATACGATGGATTAAGTGCTGTTTATGATTACGGTCAAAATGGTGTTGAAATGAAAAACAACATCAAAGAATATTGGTGGAAATCAATGGTTCAATATCATGAAAATATTGTTGGTGTAGATTCGGCAATTTTTATGCACCCGACTATATGGAAAGCCTCAGGCCATGTTGATGCTTTTAGCGATCCTATGATTGATAATAAAGATTCAAAAAAGCGTTACAGAGCTGATGTTCTCGTCGAGGATTTTATTGCTAAAATTGAAGGGAAAATCCAAAAAGAGATTACCAAAGCCCGAAAACGTTTTGGAGAGAGTTTCGATGAAAACCAATTTAAAACCACTAATCCACGGGTATTGGCAAATGTCAATAAAATTGAGGATATAAAAAACCGTCTTTATCCGGCAATGGATTCGGATAATTTAGAAGATATTAAATTACTGATCGAAGAACTCGGAATTGCCTGTCCCATTTCAGGGTCAAAAAACTGGACCGATGTTCGACAATTTAATCTAATGTTTTCAACTCAAATGGGTTCATTAAGTGAGGATGCAAACCAAATATTTCTTAGGCCTGAAACAGCCCAGGGAATTTTTGTTAATTATTTGAATATTCAAAAATCAGGAAGAATGAAAATTCCTTTTGGGATAGCTCAAATTGGTAAAGCGTTCAGAAACGAGATTGTAGCGCGACAATTTATTTTCCGAATGAAAGAATTTGAACAAATGGAGATGCAATTTTTTGTTCGTCCCGGCGAAGAATTAAAATGGTTTGAATATTGGAAAAACGAAAGAATCAAATGGCATTTATCGCTCGGTATTCCCGAAGAAAAATACCGTTTCCACGACCATGAAAAACTTGCCCATTATGCCAATGCTGCGAGTGATATTGAATTTGATTTTCCAATGGGTTTCAAAGAATTGGAAGGCATTCATTCGAGAACCGATTTCGATTTGGCTGCACATCAGAAATTTTCAGGCAAGAAAATACAATATTTTGATCCTGAGCTAAATCAATCATATGTTCCTTTTGTCGTTGAAACTTCGATAGGGCTTGATAGAACCTTTTTAGCATTATTCAGCCACTCCTATAATGAAGAAGTTTTAGAGGATGGTTCAATGCGTGTTGTTATGAAATTGCCTCCAATTATTGCTCCTTATAAAGTAGCTGTTTTACCTTTAGTTAAAAAGGATAATCTACCCGAAAAGGCAAGAGAAATCATGGATTCTTTGAAATATAATTATATGTGTCAATATGATGAGAAGGATGCAATCGGCAGACGATACAGAAGACAAGATGCAATAGGAACACCTTATTGTATCACTATCGATCATCAAACATTGGAAGACAATACTGTTACGATTCGTGAAAGAGATTCGATGAAACAGGAAAGAATTGCTATTGGAAAAATATCGGGAATTATTGCGGAGAGAATCAATGATTGAATGAATAAATGCGAAAATAGTAAAGGAATATTTTTCATTTTAAATAAAATATATTTCATATGTGTTTTCCTTATAAATTAAGATTGATTAGCTTTAGTTTTTTGAATTTTAATCGTTAATCATTAATCTAAAATTTCGAGAAATGCTTGAGATTGTAGAAATAAAAAAAGGGGATAAAAATCTTCTCGAAAAAGCTTTTGCAATTCGAAATGAAGTTTTTGTAATTGAACAGGTAGTTGATCAGCATTTGGAATTTGATGAGTTTGAAGATGAATCTCAACATTATTTAGTTTATTCCGATAATGAACCAATAGCAACAGCTCGATGGCGTAAAACAACTAAAGGAATTAAACTTGAGAGATTTGCAATTAGAAAATCTCACCGAAAAAAAAACATCGGTACTCTTCTTTTAAAATTTATTCTTGAAAAAACAATTCCTTTAAATAAAACTATCTATCTGCATTCACAAGCGGCTGTTGCAGGGGTATATCAGAAAAATGGATTTAAAATTGTTGGCGGAAGTTTCGTTGAGGCGGATATTTTGCATTATTCTATGCAGTATTTAAAATAGCTGCTAATTAATTTTCTTATTTCTTAAATACAATTGTTTTTCTTTAGGTCTTTATCAAACCATTTTTGATAGCAAACATAACAAGATTAGGAGCATTTTTAGCTCCGGTTTTTTCGAAAAGCCTTGAACGATGGCCATCAATTGTGCGACTACTTAAGCCGAGGAATTTTGAAATTTCGGTGTTTGAGTAGCCTTTACAGATCAGTTCAAGAACTTCAATTTCTCTGTCCGACAATTTAATATCGCTTGTCTTTGATTTTTGTTTAGCATATTTATTTATATTTCCAATAAATTCTTCAGAGAAGTAAGTGTCATTTTCTATTACCCTTTGAATAGCTCTTTCAAGCTCATCTTTAGTTGTTTTTTTCAAAAGGAAACCATCGGCCCCGGCATCTATCATTTTATTGAAATATCCGATTTCTTCATGCATCGTTAATGCAATAATTTTAATATCAGGATATTTTGCAAGCACTTTTTTTGTAGCCTCAATTCCATCCATAACAGGCATGTTTATATCCATCAAAATAACATTGGCTTCCTGTTTTTTTAAAACTTCCAATAATTCATGGCCATTTGAGGCTTCAGCAACTACTTTTATATCATTGATTTCATTTAAAATCGTCCGTAAACCTTTTCGGAAAATTATATGATCGTCTGCAATAATAATTTTTACAATATCCATTATCAAATTTTGTTATAAATATAAACTATTAAAAAATCAAGTTGTTGTAATAAAAATAAAAATTTTCAGTATTAAATTTTCAATTTTATTGATATTAATAAAAACATTCCCTTATTGATTTCACTATTTAGATCGCAACTACCTTTGATTGTTTTTATTTTGTTAAAAATGTTATAAAGTCCTAATCCTGATTTATTTCTTGTTGCTTCTTCAACATTAAAACCTATACCGTCGTCGCGGTAATATAAAATTATTTGATTTTTAAAACTTTTTAAATCAACAACAACATTTTTTGCTTGCGCATGTTTTAGTGTATTATTAATCAGTTCTTTTACGGTTTGATAAAGAATTGTTTCCTCAATCCCACGCTTGTCAATTTCATACTTTTGAGTTTTAACTATAATATTGATTGATTTCGTATCATTAATAAATGAACAAAATTCATTGATTGCAGCAGCTAAACCAAAATCCTGTAAAATATTCGGGCGAATATTGTTTGAGATTTCCTTTGTAGTAGTAATTGCCATGTCAATAAGCTCATCAATATTTTTTATGGCTTCGGATTCATTAATTTTTTTATAATTACCTTTTTTAACAAGATCAGTATATAATTTTACGGTCGATAATATTGGGGCAAGGTCGTCGTGAAGATCGGCTGAAAACCTTTTTCTTTCCTTTTCTTCGGTTTTAATTATTGCCGTCAGTATTTTTTCTTCAATTTCTTTTCTTTCGGTAATATCTCTTGCGATACTTAAAAATACGGTTTTTTCATTATATTCTATAACCCTGCTTTTCATTTCGACAGGAATCACTTTTCCGTTTTTTGTAACATGTTCGGATTCATATCTATATTGGCCAAACTTCCTAATCAATTCAATATTCTTGTTTATTTCGCTAATAAAACTTTCGCTCTTAATATCTCTGAAACTCATTTTTATGAATTCTTCGTGAGTATAGCCTAAAGTTTCACAAGCAAAATCATTGACTTCAACAAAATTGCCGTCAAAATCAACAACAAACATTTCGTCACCGCTATTATTAAACAATGTTTTAAATTGTCTTTCTGATTTCTCCAATGCCAGTCTTGCCGATGTTAATTGTGTTTCCGATTTTTCAAGTTGTTTAAAAAATTTTCTCAGATTACCCATTGTTATAAGATAAACAAATATTGAAAATATTATAATTATTATTAATCCTATAATTATTGAGCTTATAACAATTTCGGAAAATAGTTTTTTGGTTTCGATTTTTTGATCAACTGCCGCAGCAACATATAATTTGAAATCTGGAAAATATTCAAAAGCAACAAGATACTTTTCGCCATTTTCATGTATCGCCATCTCCTGAACACCTCTTTTATGATTTATAAAATAATCGATTAGGTTTTTATTTAAATATTCTTTCTGAAATAATTTTGGGGATACAATCATTTTTTTTGTATCGTCAAAAGCAAAAACAAAGCCACTTTTTCCTATTTTTAGACCACTTAAAATCCGATGTAGTTCGTTTAAATCTTTCTCTTTATCACCGACATATAAAATGCCAATCACAGAATCATTCTGAACTATTGGTTCATAAGCTGTAATATACCAATCATTCACAACAAAAGCCCTTCCAAAATAGGTTTTATTACTATTTACAGTTTTTACAACTTCCGAACTATTAGGAATATATGTTCCGACAGCTCTTGCACCATCAGATTTTATTACGTTTGTGGCTATTCTAACATAACCACTATCAATGCGTTGAAAAATTGTTGTCGTTCCACCAAATAATTCATGCGTTTTATCAACAAATGTACTGTCGCCCAACACAACTTTATTCCCAAGACACCATTCATTTAAAACAGCTTCATACTTTTTCTTTGTAATTTGATTAGTAATTGTCATTTTTTTTTTTCGTCCCGAAACTTTAAGTTTTTCAGAATAAAAAAGATTATTTGCAATTTTAAGATCGGTTTTTACTTTATCATGTTTTAACGAATGTTCGCGTTCAAACATCTTTATAATGGTTTTTACCTCAAGAGTTAAATTATTTTGAGATGAAAGGCGAATCTCATTTTTTGATTTTTCAATTGAAAATACTGTGATAACAATAACTGAAATTATTATTCCAAAAACTATGAGTAAAAATAATTTCAGGTTTACTGACAATTTTTTAAATCGTTTTATCATATTCAATTTTTTACAAAATTAGAACAAATTGCGAATCATACCTTCGTTTAAAAAACAACTTTTTATATTTTTTATTTTGAGCTACTTAATTATAATACATTATATTTGCCGCTTTTTAAAAACCAAATAAATTTTATATGAATGAATTAAGTTATAGTCTTGGAGTTAGTGTTGGATATAATCTGAAGGAGCAAGGCTTTAAAGTTGATAGCATTGAAGATTTCTCAAAAGCTCTTTACGATGTTTTAAATGAAAATCAACTTGCTATTCCACAGGAAAAAATCGGCAAGTTAGTTAATGATTATTTTAAAGAACTTCAGGAAAAACGTTCTGTTGAAAAAAATGAAGATAATACTAAATTCCTCGCCGAAAATGCTAAAAGAGATGGTGTTGTAACATTACCAAGTGGCTTGCAATACGAAATAATAAACATAGGTGATGGCGAAAAGCCAAAACTCAACGATAAAGTTACTACGCATTATCACGGAACTTTAATCAACGGAACAATATTCGATAGTTCTGTAAAAAGAGGGCAACCCGCAAGTTTTCCCGTTAATGGAGTTATCAAAGGCTGGACAGAAGCACTTCAACTTATGCCGGTTGGTTCAAAATGGAAACTTTTTGTTCCTTCCGAACTTGCTTATGGGGAACAAGGTGCAGGAAATGCAATTGGGCCAAATACAACTCTCATTTTCGAAGTTGAATTGCTTTCAATTGACAAATAAAAAAATCAAAACGAAAAAAATGGCACTTTGTAAGACCGAATTTCAAGGTCGAAAGTACATTTTTCCCGATTTCTGACTTCGGATTTTGAAAAAAGTTTGAAAAAATCAAAGTTTAAAAAAATAATTAAATTTTAAATTATTAAGCCTTCATAGCATTTAGCTTTGCAAGCTTTTTTTATTCTAATATAAATGCTTTCTGCGATTTTATATTATTTATTATTGTATAACAACCGTTTAAAAAATAAATAAACTTTATTTTAAGTGATTTTGGAGTGAAACTATTTAAGTTTTTCTTATTCCAATAGTAATTAGAAATGTCAGTTTCTTTGATAAATATTTTTTTTTACAAAAAATTAATAAAAAAAATTGTGTAATAAAATATATTATATAACTTTGTGTAAAAATTTGTCAAAAAAAATAAAGAATATAAATTAACTAAATAATTAATTAAACCCATATTATTATGAA
>JAEINX010000120.1 GCA_016342645.1 Bacteroidales bacterium
ATAATTTTTTGCGAAATTAATAAAAAGCTTAAGTTTATGAAATTTCTATCTTTGCCGCTCGAAATATTTGTTATAATAATATCGTTATTAAAAAAATATTAATTATACGTTTTAATGTTTGCGTAAAGAAAAATATGACCGACAATTACAATATATTAATCCGAAAACTTGATAAATTTATCAGGAAATATTATTCAAATTTACTTATTAAAGGAATTTTATATTTCATTTCCATTTCATTTTTATTTTTTATTATAGTAAATATATTTGAATATTATGCACATTTGGGAATAATTGCACGGACGATATTGTTTTATTCGTTTCTAACAATTAACTCCTTGGTTCTATTAAAATTAATTATTATTCCTCTTTTTAATTTGTATAAAATCGGTAAGATAATTTCTCACGAAAAAGCTGCAGAAATCATTGGACAACACTTTGTTGACATTCAAGATAAATTGCTAAACACATTACAATTACACGAAAACCTTGATAATAATATAAAAAATGATTTACTTCTTGCCGGTATTGATCAGAAAATATCAAAACTAAAGCCTTTTACTTTTACACAAGCAATTGATTTTTCTAAAAATAAAAAGTATTTGAAATATGTTCTACCACCTGTTTTTATTCTTATTTTGGTTTTATTCATTTCTCCGAAAGTAATTACCGAGCCAACACAACGTATAATCAAACATCATGAATATTTTGAAAAAGTTAAACCTTTTGAAATTGCTATTCTAAATGAAAAATTAGAAGTCGTTCAGCAAGATGATTTTATTCTTGACGTAAAAATTAATGGAGATATTGTTCCTGAATCTGTTTTTATTAATTTACAAAACACTAAGCATAAACTAATAAAATTATCACCAACTCATTTTCAATACATTTTCAATAATGTTCAGAATAATATAGATTTCTTTCTTTCAAGCAATGATGTCACAACCCTAGAATATTCATTAATTGTTCTTCCAAAACCAATTCTACTTAATTTTGAAACAGAAATTATTTATCCTAAATATATCAACAAACCAAATGAAATCTTAAATAATACTGGTGACTTGATAATTCCAATAGGAAGCGATGTCAATTGGAAATTTTTTACTCAGGATGTTTCCAGAATTTCTGTCCGTTTTGCTGACAATTTAATGTTTTTGGATAAAAAATCATCCAATGTTTTTTCGTGTTCTAAAACCTTTTTCAAAAGTCAAAGTTATTCAGTTTCAACTGAAAATGATTTTATTATCAACCCGGATTCATTGATTTTTGCTATAAGTGTTATTCCCGATAATTATCCGACAATAATTATTGAAGAGTTTCATGATTCAATTTATGAAAAACGTCTTTATTTCAAAGGTTTTATAAAAGATGATTATGGATTTAATCGTTTGGATTTCGCCTATGCTTTCCTCATTAATTCCGATTCTCTAAATAAAATTAATTCCATTCATAATATTCCTATCGCTAAAAATATTGATAATTATGAATTTTATCATTTCTTTGATCTTGATAATTTAAATATTTCTCCAGGTGATGAGGTTGAATATTATTTTGAAATTTGGGACAACGATGCTATTAACGGAAGTAAATCAACTCGCTCACAAAAAATGATTTTTATTGCTCCAAGCCTTGAAGAAATCGAAAAATCAACAGAACAAAATAATAAAAAAATTAAAGATCAACTTAAAGAAACGATTGATCAAACCAAAAGCCTTCAAAAAGAAATTGATGAACTGAGTAAAAAACTTGTTGACAAAAAATCACTTAATTGGCAAGATAAAGAACAAATTCGCGATTTGCTTAAAAAGCAGAATACAATTAAAAATAATATAGAAAAAATAAATGAGATTAATTTAGAGAAAAATATTAACCAACAACAGTACAGGCAGTTTGATGAAGAAATAGTTAAAAAACAACAAGAGTTATCAGAGTTATTTGAAAAGATAATGACTGACGAAATGAAAGAAATGTTCGAAGAATTACAAAAATTACTTGATGAGGTTGACAAAAACAAGGTAAATGATATGCTCGAACAAATGCAATTGTCAAATGAAGATATTAAAGATCAGCTTGATAGAAACCTTGAGTTATTTAAACAACTTGAATTTGAACAAAAGCTTTCCGAAACAATTGAAAAACTCGAAAAATTGGCTGAAGAGCAAAAAGGCTTATCTGAAAAAACTGAAGACAGAAAAAATGATATTGAAGAACTGAAAACCGATCAGGATAAAATTGACAAAAAATTTGATGATTTTCAAAAAGATATGGATGAATTAAATTTAATGAACAATGATCTTGAAGAGCCAAATAAGTTAAATGATACGGAAAAGGAAGAAGAAAAAATACAAGAAGAACTTGAAAATTCAAAAAACTCTCTTGAAAAAAACAAAAGAAAAAAAGCGTCCGCATCTCAAAAAAGTGCTTCAAAAAAAATGAAAGAACTTTCAAAAAGCCTATCAGAAATGCAAATGGAGATGAATATGGAACAAACAAGTGAGGATATAAATTCATTGCGTGAAATCCTTGAAAATATTCTTCAGTTATCATTTGATCAGGAAGACTTAATTTTTGAATTTAATTCTACTCAAGTTGCAGATCCTAATTTTCTCAAATTAATTCAGAAACAAAATAGATTAAAAGATGATTTAAACATGGTTGAAGATTCATTGTTTGCATTAAGCAAAAGACAAATGAAAATAAAACCTTTTATAACTAACGAAATTAATTTAATTGAAAAGAATTTTGAAAAAGCAATTGAGAAACTAAATAATAGAAGAGTTGAATCTGCCGCAAGTAGTCAGCAATATATTTTAACATCCCTTAATAATTTGTCTTTATTATTGGATGAAATATTAAAACAGATGCAGCAAAATTCACAAAATCAATGCTCTGGAGAAGGTAATCCCTCTGGTAAACCGGGAGGAGGAAAACCTTCGGCAAAGTCGTTAAGAAAAATGCAAGAACAGCTCAATCAACAAATTCAACAATTAAAGGAAGGTATGAGTTCGCCGGGAAAAACAGGGCAAAAACCTGGGGAAAAATCCATTAGTGAACAACTGGCCAGACTTGCCGCCGAACAGGCTGCCATCAGAAATCAAATGCAACAATATGCCGAGGAATTAAAAAGAGAAGGTACACAAGGTGGTGGTGAGCTTAACAAAACATTAAAGGATATGGAACAAACCGAAACAGATCTTGTAAATAAAATGATTTCATTACAAACCTTGAAACGACAGGAAGAAATCCTTACAAGATTACTAAAATCGGAAAAAGCCGAAAGAGAACGCGAAAAAGAAGAAAGGCGAGAAAGCAATGAAGCAAAAAAGCAAGATTACTCCAACCCTTCTGACTTTTTAAAATATCAAAAACTTAAAAATAAAGATATTGAACTTTTGAGAAAAACTTCTTTATCTTTAAAAAGTTTTTATAAGAAAAAAGTTTCCGGGTATCTCCATAATATTGAAAACTAAAAATAAACTAAACAAGTTTTACATCTTTTTCAAACTCTATTTATGACTTCAGCAAATATTAATTATTTTTCTCAGAATATTAATTTTTCTATTAATGATGAAAATAAAATTTCTGAATGGCTTCATCTAATCTCAAAATCTGAAAATTTTAACCTTTCTGAGATTAATTATATTTTTTGTAATGATAATTTTTTATATTCACTGAACATTGAATATTTAAATCATAATACTTTTACCGATGTTATTTCTTTTGATTTTTCTGAAAGAACTGACCAAATAGCAGGAGATATTTATATCAGCATTGAAAGGATTTCTGAAAATGCCAACAAATTTAATAAAACAATAAATAATGAACTTTTCAGAGTAATGGCTCATGGATTATTACATTTATTGGGATATTCTGATAAAACAAAATCTGAGAAATTATTAATGACGAAAAAAGAAGATTATTATCTATCTTTGCTCAAAAATAATAAATGATTTATAAATTGTTTCACGTGAAACATCTCTAATATGTTCAAAGAATACGACATAATTGTTGTTGGAGCGGGGCATGCCGGTTGTGAAGCGGCAGCGGCTGCTGCAAATCTTGGTTCCAAGGTTTTGCTAATTACAATGAATATGTCTAATATGGCACAAATGTCTTGCAATCCCTCAATGGGTGGAATTGCAAAAGGGCAGATAATTCGTGAGATTGATGCTTTAGGTGGTTATTCCGGAATTGTTACCGACAAAACAATGATTCAATTCCGAATGTTAAATAAATCAAAAGGCCCTGCGATGTGGAGTCCGCGTGCACAAAGCGACAGAATTCTTTTTTCTATGCAATGGCGCGAAATGTTAGAAAATACACCAAACTTAGATTTCTGGCAAGATAATGTTACTTCTGTTTTAACTAAAGGAAATACTATTTTAGGGGTTGAAACAGAATTTGGCCAAAAGATTAATGCGAAATCCGTTATTCTTACAAACGGTACTTTCTTAAATGGAATAATTCATATTGGAGAACGGAAATTCAAGGGAGGACGGATTGGTGAAAACTCCTCTTTGGGGCTCACCGAGAATCTTATAAATTTAGGGTTTGAATCTTTAAGAATGAAAACCGGAACACCTGTTCGCGTTGATGGACGAACAATTGATTTTTCAAAATTAACAGAGCAAAAGGGTGATGATTTTCCTAAAAAGTTTTCTTTTACAAATACTCCCGCACTCACAAAACAAAAAAGTTGTTATCTCGCTTATACAAGTCTTGATGTTCATAATATTTTAAGAACCGGTTTTGATAAATCTCCCATGTTTGCCGGAAGAATTGAAGGAATCGGTCCAAGATATTGCCCTTCGATTGAAGATAAAATCGAAAGGTTTTCGGGAAAAGATTCCCATCAATTATTTGTTGAACCCGAGGGTTGGAATACGGTTGAGTATTATTTAAACGGCTTCTCTTCTTCCTTACCTGAAAACATTCAATTTAAAGCACTACAAAGGATTTCGGGTTTTGAAAATGCAAAAATATTTCGTTCGGGATATGCTATTGAATATGACTATTTTCCTCCCGTTCAACTTAAATATTCTTTAGAAACAAAACTAATTGAAAATTTATATTTTTCTGGCCAAATAAATGGAACAACCGGTTATGAAGAGGCAGCGGCACAAGGAATGATTGCAGGAATTAATGCACACTTAAAAAATAATAATAAACCTTTATTTACTTTAAAACGTTCAGAAGCTTATATTGGAGTCTTGATTGATGATCTCATTACAAAAGGTGTTGATGAACCCTATAGAATGTTTACATCAAGGGCTGAATACAGGATTTTATTGCGTCAAGATAATGCAGATATTCGTTTAACACCTATAGCTCATAAATTAGGATTAATTTCAAATCAACGAAATAATGAAGTACTACAAAAACAAGAATTAATTAACGAAATCCAAAGATTTATTAATAAAACAAGTGTTACACCTGATCAAATTAATCCATTATTAAAAAAGAAAAACACAAGTCCATTACTACAAAAACAAAAAATTTCAAGTTTATTATTAAGACCTCAAATTTCTTTGACCGAACTTATTTCATTTCTACCTTTCTTTTCAAACTATATTAAATCTCTTGAGAATATCAATAATGAAATTTTGGAGGAAGCCGAAATACTTACGAAGTATAACGGATACATATCTAAAGAACAGGATATTGCTAACAAATTATCTAAACTTGAAAACATTGAACTTCATGAAAGTTTTAATTACAAGAATTTATTATCTCTTTCTTTTGAAGCAAGAGAAAAATTGTCGAAAATAAAGCCAAAAACAATTGGTCAGGCTTCAAGAATAAGTGGAGTTTCTCCTTCAGATATTTCTGTATTGATTGTTTATTTAGGAAGATAGTGATGTTTCACGTGAAACAAGTATTATGGAACTTTTAACATATTGCCCAATTTGTAATAATATTGAGTTTTTAAATTTTTTGAAAACGAAAGATTATTTCTATTCAAAAAAGGAATTTACAATTCAAGAATGTCTTTCGTGTGGTTTTCGTTTTACAAATCCAAGACCCGGAGAATTTGAATTAAATTCATATTATGATTCTGAAAATTACCTTTCGCATTCTTCTCAAAAAACCGGATTATTACCATATTTCTACAATTTGATTAAAATTTTTTCGATCAAGAAAAAATTTGCTCTTATTAATAATTTAACTTCTGGAAAATCTATTTTAGACATCGGCTCCGGTTCGGGGGAATTTCTTAACTATTTCAATAAAAATAATTGGCAAACACTTGGTATTGAACCTAATGAATATGCTCGGGATTATGCAAAATCTACATACTCGCTTGATATTCAGGACGAATCCTTTCTTTCAAATATTAATGATAATTCTTTTGATGTTATCAGCATGTGGCATGTATTAGAACATGTCCCCAAATTGAATGAAAGAATTATTCAAGTTAAAAGAATACTAAAAAATAATGGCACAATTATAATTGCAATTCCAATTTCTAATTCTTTTGATGCAAAACATTATAATAAATATTGGGCTGCCTATGATGTTCCAAGACATTTATATCATTTTTCTCAGTCAAGTTTTAAAAAACTTATGGAAAAACACAATTTATCCATTGAAAATATTATTCCCCTAATATTTGATTCTTTTTATATAAGTTTGATTAGTGAAAAATATAAAACAGGAAGTTCAAAAATTTTATCCTCCCTTTTAATAGGCTTACGTTCTAATTTTTCAGCATATTTTGGAAATAAGAATTATTCAAGTTTGATATTTGTTATCAATAAATAATAACTCATTTTAAGAGCTTTTAATAAACGAATACCTCTTTATAGAGTATTAGGATTTTTTTTCTATTTTTGTTTATTAGAAAGGCTTGTTTTGCCCTTCTTTATAATGTTTTGATTTTCTGCGTTTTATTTAATGTTATGCATATATTTCAAAAAAAACATACACTTTTTTTATTATTTTCGATACTTCTTTATGTTTTATTAATATCCATTCTATATCTTTTTAACTCAAATAATAATTACTCCAACTCATTTTCAAGATTTGAAAAATCCTTTACTAAATATTCAGATGAATTAGATTCTAAAACAAAATCAATATTTGAATCATTTATTCATGATAAAAATTACATTGATTTGTATTCTCTGGATAATAAAAATCATTTTTCAGAAAATGGAATGATTTTTCTAATCTATGATGATGATACTTTACAATTTTGGTCTGATAACTTTTGCCCGATTCCAAATATTTATAATTATAATGTTTTTTCCCATAAAATTTACCATTTCGAAAATGGTTGGTTTTATGTATCCTCAATACATTTTGAAAATTTTAAAATAGTTGGTTTATTATTAATTAAAAATGATTTTCCTTATCAAAACGATTTTCTTATTAATAATTATAACTCATTTTTTGGTTTACCTTCATCTGCAAGCATTTCCTTAGAAAAATCTGAATTTAATATAATCTCTAAATCAAACAATTTTCTTTTTTCAATTTCTTTTGATGATCAACCAATCAGTTCATGTCCTAATTATCTTTCGTTTTTTCTATATTTTTTATGCATCATTTTCTTTTTGCTTTTTGTATATTTTTTTCTGAAAACTGTAAATTATTTATCTTCTAATCCGATATTATTATTTATTCTGTATTCTTCATTTCTACTTTTTTTCAGAGTTTTTCTATTTTATTTTAATTATCCCATTTCATCTTTAGATTTTGATTTATTTAGTCCAAAAATATTTGCAGCTTCTTTTTATCTCCCCTCTTTAGGTGATTTTTTAATTAATTCATTTTTTCTGCTCGTTTTTTCCTACTTATTTTTTAAAACAAAATTCTCAATAAAATTATTTACTGAAAAAAACAGGTTTTTTTTCCTGCTTCTTTCCCTTTTCTTTATTATTATTTCATTCCTTATTCTCCTTTTAATTGTTCATTTTTCTAATTGCCTTATTTTAAATTCTACTATTTCCTTTAGTTTAATTAATATTTTAAATATTTCTTTTCATAGTTTTATAGGTTATCTCATACTTGGAATTCTATTTCTTTCCTTCTTTTTATTAACTTACAAACTTATTTCACAGTCATTTAATTTTATTTTAAATAAAAATCTGGGGATATTTTTTATACCATCTTTACTGTTTCTTTGCCTTATTTCTATTCTAACAATAAAATCTATAACTCCTTATATTCTATTTTTCTTAGTATTTTTATTATTTATATATTTATTACGAAAAAAATCACTTTATGATATTTCTTCCATTTCTATTTTTGTGTTTATTATTCTTATCACTATTTTTATCACCTACCTTTTACACACTAACAATAATCTAAATGAACAAAAACAGCGTATTAAATTAGCAGAAAAATTAGTTCCAAAAAGAGATTTTCTTTCTGAGTTTCTCTTTAAAGATATTCAGCAAAATATAAATTCCGATACAATTTTTGCTAATTTGGTTAATCAAAATGAATTTGACGATGATTTTGATATCTTAATTTCTGATTATTTAAGTAAGAAATATTTCAATAATTATTTCAATAAATATAATATTTTAATTACAGTTTGTGATTCTGATAAAATTTTATCTATTCAACCTGATAATTTTCTAATAAATTGTGATACATTTTTCAATGACTTGATTTTAAATTATGGTATTGAAACCGAGGTTGAAAATCTATTCTATCAAAACGATTTTTCATCAAGTAGAAATTATATAGGCATTCTTAAATTTTCTAATACTCAAAAAACTATATTTATTGAATTATTTTCAAAATATGTTCCAAAGGGTTTAGGTTATCCAGAATTATTGATTGACAAAAATTTTGTTTTATCTCCTGATTTGTCAGATTATTCCTATGCTAAATATTTTGATTATGAATTGTTTTATAAGTTTGGTAAATTTTTATATAGTATTGATGTTTCTAAATATCAATCTTCTTTGAATAATTCATGTTTTTTTGATTTAGAAAATTATAATCATTACTTTTATCAGGTTGACGACTCTTCAGTTTTGATTTTAAGCAAGCGTAATCCAACTTTTCTTGATGTTATTTCTCCTTTCTCATATCTTTTAGTTTTTTATATTCTCTTTATTTTATTATTTCTTTTTATCACAAATTATTCTAAAATAAATATATTTTCATCTATTTCACTAAGAAACAGAATTCAGGTTTCTATTATTTCGCTAATTTTTTTATCATTTATTGCTATTGGTTTAACTTCTTTGATTTACTTGATAAAATTAAATAATGATAAAAATAATGAAATTTTATCTGAAAAATCTCATTCTGTTTTAATTGAACTCGAACATAAACTTGCAAATGAAGAAGAATTAAACGATGAATTAAAAACATATCTTTCTGAAATACTTTACAAATTTTCTCTTGTCTTTTTTTCTGATATAAATTTATACAATACCGATGGGCGTTTGCTTGCTACCTCTCGACCGGAGATATTTGATAAGGGACTCGTTTCTCAACAAATGAATTCTCAAGCCTACTTTCAACTTAATTATGATCAAACTCTTTTATATATTCATAAAGAAAATATTTCAAATCAGGAATACCTTTCTGCTTATTTGCCTTTCTGGAATTCAAATAATAAATTAATTGCATATTTAAATCTTCCATATTTTGCGAAGCAATCAGAATTAAAATCCGATATTTTTACTTTTCTCGTTGCTTTTATTAATATTTATGTCATTCTGATTGCACTCTCAATTTTTATTGCTTTAATAATTTCTCGCCATATTACTAAACCCCTTCAAATTATTAAAGAAAAGTTCGCCTCATTAAATTTAACAAAAACTAATGAAAAAATTGTTTGGCATAAAAATGATGAAATTGGAAATCTTATTCTTGAATATAATCGAATGATTGATGAATTGTCGGAAAGTGCAAACCTCTTGGCAAAATCGGAGAGGGAAGGGGCGTGGCGAAATATGGCAAAACAAGTAGCTCACGAAATAAAGAATCCATTGACTCCTATGAAGTTGAGCATTCAATATTTACAAAAAGCATGGAATGATAATGCGACTGATTTTTCAGTTCGCCTTGAGCGATTTTCTAAAACTTTAATCGAACAAATTGATACTTTATCTCAAATTGCTACTGAGTTTTCCGATTTTGCAAAAATGCCTGTTTCAAATAATGAGCGAATTGATCTTTCTCAAAAAATATATTCTTCGATTTTATTATTTTCCGATTATCAAAATATCGTTATTAATTTTAAACCTGAAACCGATAAAAAATTCTTTATTTATGCTGATAAAAAACAAATATTGCGGGTTTTTAATAATCTTTTGAAAAATTCTGTTCAAGCCCTCAAGCAAGTTGAAAAAGGCGAGATAAACATTTCTATTAAAAGTAGTTCAGAGAATATTATTGTAAAGATTTCTGATAACGGAATTGGAATACCAAAAAACCAAATAGATAAAATATTTACACCAAGTTTTACAACTAAATCTTATGGTATGGGAATAGGACTTGCTATTGTAAAAAGTATTGTTAATAATTCGGGTGGAGAAATATATTTTGAATCAGTTGTAGATTTCGGTACAACTTTTACTATTAGTTTTCCTATTCCAAAATCATAACTACAATTCAATTTTATTTTTTACTCAATTTTAAATTTTTCCTTTATCTGTTTCATATTTCATAATCATTTTTCACGAAGGTTTAACAATAACAAATTTCCTATATTTGCGTTTAAATCTACAAATTTGATATTTTGAGACCTTTTAAAAAATTAGCCGGACAAACAGCAATTTATGGTCTCCCGAGCATTTTAGGTCGAACATTAGGTTACTTACTAGTACCTCTTTATACAAGAGTTTTTGATAAAAGTGATTACGGCACAATTATATTGTTATATTCTTATGTTTCTTTTCTTCTCGTTATTTTAACCTATGGAATGGAAACAGCATTTTTTAGGTTTTCACAAACAAAGAATAACAAAAATATTGCCTTTAGTACTGCTTTCATTTCATTGGTTATAACTACTTTAATTTTTGCTTTTCTTTCAATAAAATTCTCTCAAAACATAGCAAACATCATTTTATATCCCGACAATAATAATTATGTAATTTGCTTTTCTTTGATTATTTCATTTGATGTTTTATCGGCAATTCCTTTTGCCAAGCTCAGAGCTGATAACAATCCAAAACGTTTTGCAATAATAAAATTTACAAATATTTCGATCAATATTTTTCTAAACCTATTTTTTATCCTCCTTTGTCCGTTTCTTCTTGCTAACTATAATGATTCTTCTTTGGCATCATTAATAAAATTATTTTTTATTTCAGATAATTTAATTTCTTATGTATTTATTTCAAATTTGATTGCGAGTTTTATAACTCTTCTTCTTTTATCTTCTGATTTTCTTAAAATTAAATTTCGATTCAATTATATATTATGGCGGCAAATGCTAATTTATGCCTTCCCTTTACTTATCGCTGGCTTAGCCGGAATAATGAACGAAACTCTCGACCGTATTCTTCTCAGATATTTATTGCCTTCACAAATAGCCGAGGATCAAGTTGGAATCTATGGCGCTTGCTATAAAATTGCAATTTTCATGTCTCTGTTTATTCAGGCTTTTCGTTATGCTGCCGAGCCTTTTTTCTTTTCTCATGCAAAAGAAAAAGACGCAAAAGTTCTTTATTCACAAATCATGAACTATTTTGTCATAACTGTGTCTTTCATTTTCCTATTAACAATGATGTATATTGATGTTATCATTCTTTTCATAGGAGAAGAATTTAGAGTTGGTGCCGCGGTTATTCCTATTCTATTATTGGCAAATCTTTTTCTCGGAATCTATTACAATCTTTCTGTTTGGTTCAAATTAACAAACAATACAAAATTTGGTGCTTTTCTATCTATTTTTGGAGCTATAATTACTCTTTCATTAAACTTTTATTTGATCCCGATTATTGGTTTTATGGGTTCTGCCTGGGCAACTTTGGCCTGTTATTTTTCAATGACAATTCTATCATATTTTCTGGGACAAAAATATTATCAAGTAAAATATAATATTAAAAAAATTATAGCATACATTTTACTCTCTGTTTTATTTCTTTTTCTCAGCAAACTTTTCAATTTTGAACTTCAAAGTATTCGATTAATTTTTAATACTATTATTCTGATAATTTTTGTGGCCATTGTTTATTTCATTGAATTCAATAAGAATAAAATTTAGTTCAATAGCAATTTCAGTGAATAAATATTTTTTTCA
>JAEINX010000121.1 GCA_016342645.1 Bacteroidales bacterium
AAATTTCGGTTGCTTTAACTCCATTCATTACCGGCATTCCAATGTCCATTATAATAATATCAGGATGGTATTTTTTTGCTTTTTTTATGGCTTCCTTTCCATTTTCGGCTTGAGCAATAACTTCAATTTCGGAAGAGTCGGATAGTAAATTTATTAAGCCTTCACGAAATAATTGATGATCGTCTGTAATGAGAATTTTTATTGACATATTAAAAATATATTAGATTGGAATAATTACTGTTGCTTTGGTTCCTTTTTCTTTTTCAGATTCAATAACAAGTTGTCCCTGAATAGAATCTAAGCGTTCGATAATACTAAACAGGCCAAACCCTCCAGGCTTGGTAAATTTTGTTTTCGGTTGATAATTAAATCCTTGCCCATTATCAATCACTGAAAAAGAAAAATACTTTTCATCTTTAATTATTTTAACTTTAATTAAATCAGCTTTAGCATGTTTGATGATATTGATCAATAGTTCGAAAATTATTCGATATATTAAAATGCTCGTTTCATTTTTTATTTTCAGCTTATTTTCTTTGCTATAAAAACTTGTGGCAATTCCTATTTTCTCTTCAATTTGTTCTAATCTCCATTTGATTGCGGGGATTAACCCAAGTTCATATAAAATCGGCGGACTAAGATCATAAGTTAATGATCTTGATTCTGTAATAGCTGCATGAATTAATTCTGTTGACTCCATGATAATTTTTTCTACCTTGGGTGGAAGATTATTGTTTGACAAAGATGATAGTTTAATATGTGCAATTGAAAGCGTTTGCCCGAGGCCATCATGTAAGTTTACAGCAATCTTTCTACGCTCTTTTTCTTCGGCACTCGTCAATTCCGAATTAAGATTTTTTAATTTTTTCTGATAAGTTAGAATTTCATTTTCAGCTTTCTTTCTTTTTGAAATATCTTTTGTGATTATTAAAAATTTAATAGGTTCACCCTTGTCGTTTTTTATCAAAGAAGCACTTATTTCGCCTGTGAATTCGGTTTTGTCATTTTTTATAAACCTGAATTCCACGTCTTTTATCATGCCTTCTTTTCTAACTATAGCCATAGTTTGTTTTGCTCTGTTACGTTGTGCCGGAACTATAGCACCAATGGCATTTTTCCCAATTATTTCGGAATGATTGTTATATCCAAAAATTTCTATGGTTCTTGGTGATACATAAGTAATTTCGCCATTTATATTAATAGTGCTTACTGAATCAGGCAAAGTTTCGGTCATGATACGATATTTCTCGCTTTCCTTTTTAAGATTATCCTCGGCTTGCTTTATGCGTAACATTACTTTTACTTTTGCCGCTAATTCAGCAGGACTTATTGGTTTGGGAATAAAAGCATCAGCTCCAATATTTAAGCCTCTTATTATGCTTTCTGAGTCATTAACAATAGCTGAATTTAAAATAATTGGAATATGTTGGGTAACTTTATCCTCTTTTAGTATTTTACAAACCTTGAAACCATCGATTTCTGGCATATGTATATCCAGCAAGATAGTATCCGGTAATTCTTCTTTTGCAATTTTAATTCCTTCTATACCAGATAAAGTAGTTATAACTTCACAGTCCGGTATATATTTATTTAATATTGCTTTAACTAATCTTAAATTAAGTGTTTTGTCGTCAATGGCTAATATTTTTTTCATTACTTCCTATTATTTAGAAACATACACTTTGTTATTAATTAAACTTCATAGAACAATTATTATTATATTAATTTGTTAATAATTAAAGTATTTACAACAAAAGTAATAATAATTTATTCTTGATAATTATTATTTTAAAGTGTATTTGCGTTCATTGCAGAAGCGATACAGAACATAATCAGTATTGATTATTGGCTTATTAACTTTTAAAAGTATAAATATGGCACTTTGTTATATTTTATAGAATATAATATGATTACAAAAAATACCTTTTTAGCATGCTGCTAATATAGCAATTTATTTAATTCTGGGATAAAAATATTATAATAAAAATAATAATTTTCAGTTCTTTTAATTTTTTGAATAAAATAAACTATATTTGTGTTCACATTTAAGAAAAGATTTTTATGAAAAACACATAACCAAAACTTACTATTATGAAAAAACTTTACAAAATTGGCTTAGTAATCATAGCAATAATCATTTCACAAGCTGCATTTCCACAAAAGGAAAATGCCAAGGCCTCTTTAAGAGGCGAACAGCAAATTGAACTTTCGGAAGGTTATAGTTTTATTTCCTCACGGATCATTGCTGAAAATCCTGATATACAAAACATTTTACAGAACAACCTTGCTAATCTTGAATTTGTCAGAAACTCAGCCGGATTTATGTTAAGAAAAATTGGTCCAAATTGGATAAACAGCATTGGCGATTGGGTTAATACCGAAGGGTATTTATTTAAAATGATTTCGGCAGATGATTTAATAATTACGGGAGATGTAATTGATACGCAAACGCCTATTGAACTCTCAACAGGTTATCAGATAATAGGATATTTACCTGACCAGCCATTAAACACCGAAGAAGTTTTTGAGTATGTTTTGGATAATCTTGACTTTGTACGCAACACAGCCGGACTGATGTTTCGTAAAATCGGGCTTGTTTGGGTAAACAGCATAGGAGATATGCAGCCCGGCGAAGGCTATCTTGTTAAAATGTATGCCGATGATATTTTAATTTATCCTTCTACATCATTTATCTGCGGCGATCCCTTTACCGACCCCCGTGACGAACAAACATATAATACCGTACAAATTGGCGAGCAATGTTGGATGGTGGAAAACCTAAATATTGGAGAAATGATAAACGGAAGTTCAAACATGACAAATAATAGTGTTGTTGAAAAATATTGCTATAATAACGATCCTGCAAATTGCGAAATTTACGGAGGATTATACCAATGGAATGAAATGATGCAATACACTACAACGCAAGGAGTGCAAGGTATTTGCCCAAGTGGTTGGCATTTGCCAACTGACGGAGAATGGACAACTTTAATTGATTTTCTTGGAGGACAAAGTGTAGCAGGTGGAAAAATGAAAGAAACCGGTACAGCACATTGGAATCCACCAAATACAGCTGCTACCAATGAAAGCGGGTTTACGGCACTTCCGGGTGGTTACTCCGGCGGGAGCTATTTCGACAAAATAAGGTCCGGCGGTTACTGGTGGTCTTCTACCGAGTACCCCTCGTCTTCGAGTGCGTGGTACTGGGGCGCACACTATTATGACGGCACCATGAACCGTAGCAACTTCAGTAAGACAACCGGTTTCAGTGTCCGCTGCATAATGGATTAGTCTATTTGTCAATTTGACTATTTTCGAGAAGCGGAAAATTTTTCAAAATAGCAAACACAATAAATGAATATTGATATTGGGAGGAAAAAATAGTATCTTTGATACATTTTAATATTTTATTTGCATTTATTATTTAGTTCAGGGTGTCGCCAATTGCAGCCTTTTTGCTTTTTCTGGTATCAAACCATCAAAAAATAATAATCGTTTGAAATTTGCTACATACGAAACTTGATTTTTAAGATGAGATTGAAGAAATAGTAAAACTGTTTTGAGTTGTTTCGACTCTACCCCATCCCCTCAATAAATGTTTCAACAAATTTAACTATTTTATCTGTTATTCTTTTTGAAACGGATTTCCTTTCTTTTAAACCCGGCCTTTCATTAATTAATGAAATTACCTGATCTCTCACCGACTCTTTTTGGCTAAATATTATTTTTCATTATAAATATATTTTTTAGTTGAACCATAAGATTATGTTAACCAAAAAATTCGCAGTAAAGCAATAAATATTTATATTTCCTCTGAAAAAAAATTGAAATAAATAGGACAGAGGGAACCTCCGTATAAATTTTTTCATATGTTTGTGTAAATTTATATGAAAAAATTTATGTCGGTTTGTAAAAAAAGAAAAAATTGAAGTTATGGCTGAATTAGTAAGATGTCGTCCTTGTGGATATGTAATACAATCTGATAAATTAGGTGATGTATGCCCGGCATGTGGTTTGCCTCGAAAAGTATTTGAACCCTACCGAGAAAAAGTATCAAGCAACAGATTGTTTGTTTTAAATCTTGATTTGCACCCTATTGTGATTCACTTTTCACAAACTTTTGTGGGAGCAATACCTTTATTATTTCTTTTCACGGCTATATTTCCGAATTTCTATGCCGATGAATTAACTATTGTAAATAAGGTGATGATAATAACTTTACCATTAACATTGATAGTTGCATTATTTTCAGGAATGATAGATGGCTATACTCGCTTTAAAACCTTAAAAACTCCAATGCTATTTCGTAAGATTATTTTAAGCGGAATTGTAATTATTTTATCAAGCATTGCATCAGTTCTTGTAATTTCTGATGGTTTAACTTCAAAAAATACTTTTATAGTTATTCTGCTAATAATTGGATGTTTAGTATGTGCCGTATTATTAGGTTTGTTGGGAAAAAAGCTTCTTAATGTTATTTTACCCGGTAAAATGTTTTTTGCAAAGAGAGCTAAAGTAAAAAAATGAGAATATTAGAAATTTAGGGTAAGGCAATTTCCCAAAATAGTCGGCAATAATTCATAAGCAGTTGTTTTGTGTTTTTTTGTTGCAGGTGTTATAATAAATAGGACAGATGGAACTTTTGTGTAAATTTATATAGAAAAATTTATGTTGGTTTGAAGTGAATTAGATTAATTCCTGTTTAATAATAATTGATTTATTAAGTTTATCGGAACCCGTTATGCTTACCTTGCCTAAAGTTTTTTTTTATTGATTATTTTTTTTATGTTTATTAGGTTTTAGTAACCATTTTCCGAGTATATCAAATAATCCTTCAGGTTTAACTGGTTTTGCAAGGTAGTCATTCATCCCAACCTTAAAGCACTCCTCTTTGTCACCCTTCATGGCATTAGCTGTCATAGCAATAATAGGTAATTTTATTTTTTCCAAATTTTTCCGTATTTCTTTTGTTGCTAATAATCCGTCCATTTTGGGCATTTGAACATCCATTAAAACCAGTGAATATTCATGTTGTTTAATAGCCTCAATGGCTTCAATTCCATCTCCGGCAACATCAACATTAATTCCGGTTTTTTTAATTAAAGAAGTTGCAACTTTTTGGTTGATAACATTGTCTTCTACCAGCAATATTCGTGTGCTTTCAGGTAATAATTTTAACTTAGCCAGAATAGAATCTGATATTTTGTTGTTTTGTTTCTTATCTTTAATTTCAGCTTCTCCTATCAGGTTTACTAAACTATCAAATAGAATTGCTTGTTTAACAGGTTTAGTGAGATATTCAATATTTTCCATTTTAGAAAAAATATCTCTTTCACCCAAAGTGCTAACAGATGTTAAAATAAGGGTTGGTATTTTGCTCTTTTCTCTTATTTTTTTAATAAATTCAAAGCCACTCATTTCAGGCATTTGATAATCGGAAATAATTAAATCATATGTATTATCGTCTTTTGTGAGAAAGCTATTCAGAGCATCTTCTGCTGTCACAAAAACATCAGATGTACAGCCAAAAAACTTCATTGTTTCTTGTAATATAATAAGGTTTGTTCTGTTGTCATCAACAATAAGAACATTGAGGCCATGCATTTTTTTGGGTATCTTAATTTTGACTTCTTCACTTTTTTGAGATATTTTTAACCTTACAGTAAAGAAAAAAGTGCTGCCCTTATTTAAGTTACTTTCTACCCATATTTTTCCTTTCATCAAGTTAACCAGATTCTTGCTTATAGTTAGGCCTAGGCCGGTACCACCATATTTCCTGGTTGTGGAAGTATCGGCTTGAGAGAAGCTTTTGAAAATGGATTCTTGTTTTTCTTTTGGGATTCCAATGCCTGTGTCCTTAATTGCGAATAATAATTCGACTTCATTTGATTCAAGTGGAAAGTCTTTTGAAACATTGGATGAGTTATTACTAACAAAAATATTTATTTCACCCTCAGTAGTGAATTTCATTGCATTCCCAACCAGATTAATAATTACTTGCCTAAGCCGTACAGGATCACCAACAAGATATTTTGGTACATTATTTTTTATTTGTACGTTAAGTTCAAGGCCTTTGTCTTCAACTTTTTGAATAATAACATCAGATACACCTTCAACGATATTATTAATATGATAATCAACTTCTTCCAGGTCTAATTGGCCAGCCTCAATTTTTGAAAAATCAAGAATATCATTAAGTAAGCTTAGTAGTACATCTGCACTATCCCTGGCCATTGAAAGAAATTCATGCTGTTCCTCATTTAAATCTGTGAGTAAAACTAACTCAATCATTCCATTTACACCATTCATAGGTGTGCGGATTTCGTGGCTCATATTTGCCAGAAATTCACTTTTTGCTCTATTTGCTTCTTCTGCTTCAAGTTTAGCCTTTCCAATAGCTGTAGCTCTATCTTCCAGTTCTTTGTTAAGTGCAACTACACCACGATTTGTTTCCTCTAATTCATGATTGATGATTTCAATTTGGTTATTTCGTTCCTGAAGCTGCTTTAAAACATGGATGAGCTCACTATTTTGAGAGTTTATTGTGTCAATCAGGCTTGAATCTCCACGTTCAATTGTTTTTAATAAAGCTTTTTGGATTTCTTTAATTCTGTTATCTTCAATTGGTAAATGATAATTAGGTAACCACTTAGCAGCAGTAATAGTTGTACCTTTTCCAGTTTCTGATTTTATGTTAAAGTCATCCATCAATCTTTGTGACCCAGTTAAACCAACACCCATACCATTTTTAGAAATGAAGTTTCCGGATTGAATTTCTTCAATATCTTTTATTCCCATTCCGTTGTCAATAAAAACAATTACTATACCTCCTGATTTAATATCCCTGTTAGCGATACTAAATTTTACAATTCCACCACTTGCATGTTCAATCATATTTCTACTTAATTCAGAAACTGTTGTTCCAATCCTGATGCAAGAAGTTTTATCGAACTTCAATTCCTGTGCAAGCATGGAAGCAAGGTTACGTGCACGAACCACGTCCGATTCAAACTGAATCTGCATGTCACCTATATTATAAAGTGTGGCGGATGATAAGAATGGTAGCATCGTCATTTAGTCTTGAATAGTTTTTTAAAATAAATTCTGAATTCTTTTGAGGTTGGTTATCCCATTTTATATCTTCTGGTTTCCATCTGCTTGTTATGCCATCTGAAAACATACAGAGAGAATCATTTGGCACAAAATCAAATTCAGTCACTCTGGGTGTACGAATATTATGTCCAATAATGCCGCCAAATGATAAAAGTGTTTTTTTCCCAAACTGTGTAATTAAGAAACATTCAATATTACCAATTCCTGAAAAGGACAACTTCTTTGTTTCAGTATTAATACGGACAATTCCTGCAACAGCTCCTCTGGTACCACGAGTTACATTGTTTAAATGATTCATCAGGTTATCGAGGGGAAGATCTGATTTTATTAATATTTGTTCTTTTACTAATTCAGAAGCAATATTTGCCTCTTTTCCATGGCCTAAGCCATCAATAACAGCAGCCACACAAATATTTTTATTAACGTGGTTTATCACATAAGCATCTCCATTAAGTTGTTCTGCGGGATGACACCTTGAAGCAGCCCCAATTAAAAGGTTGTTGTTTAATCCAATAATTTTTTTTGCAGGTATCCATTTTATTGAACGAATACAATGTTTGAAATTATGATTTCCTGAAAAATAGTTTTCCATAAATGTGTGAGAAGAATTTGGATTTATTTCAAGCACATCTGAAAAACGCCTTATTGTTCCCAATCCAATACCAAGTGTATTTTTTTCTGTATAACCGTCTTTCAAAGCTTTTTGAACATTGAGGATTCCATTTCCTGAATCACAACAATAAACTTCAAGAGCTTTTTTGTTTTCATTATCTTCGATTTGGCATATTACAATTTTGCCTTTTCCACCTCCATGTTTAAGAACATTTGTAACTAATTCAGAAATTAATATTGCAACCTCACCTGATTTTATCTTATCAAAGCCCAAATGTGTAGCTAAGCTGGCACCTTTTCTACGGCAAATACCGATGTCTGCTTTACTGTCGATAGGCAGGCTAAATATATGATTCCGCTTTACCTCCATTTTATTATTCTTACAGTTGTGCCTACATTTACCTTTGATTGGATTTCAAAACGATCAACTAGCCGTTTTGCTCCAGGCAATCCATAACCCATACCCATTCCTGATGTATATCCGTCACTCATTGCTAATTCTAAATCTTCTATTCCAGGGCCACTATCAGAACAAGTTATTATTAAAGCATCTTTTTCATCAACAAGTCCCGAAAAAATTTTTATTTCTCCACCTCCAGCATAATTATACATATTTCGTAATAATTCGCTAACCGCGGTTGTGACTCGTGTTTGATCAACAATTCCCATACGTAATTGTTTTGCATAATGTCTGACTAATTGCCGTGCCATAACAATATCATTCTCAGATTCAAGATTTTTTCTACCAAGCTCTTCCCAGTTCTTATCTGATGTCAAATTTAGCATTTTTAATGACTTTCAAATGTTTCGTTATCCTCTTCTCTAAGTCGTTTTTCAAGCATTTCCATTCCATTTTCCATATTTAAAGCAGTATCAACACCTGGCATTTCAAGTCCAAGTTCAACAAGTGTAATTGCAACTGCAGGTTGCATCCCCACTATTACTACTGCAGTGTCCATAATGGAAGCCATGGAAGCCATACCTGAAAGCATACGCCCAATGAAAGAATCCACCATTTCTAAAACTGAAATATCAATTAAAACCCCTTTAGCACCAGTTTTTTCAATTTCATCAAGAATTTGAGATTGTAATTGTATGGCTAATTTGTCATGCATATCCACTTGAATAGAAACAATTAAATAGTTTCCGATCTTAATAATTGGGATCCTTTTTTCGTGCAAATCAATTTTCATTTATTCTTCTTTTTCATTAGGATTTATGTACAAAGACTGAAGTTTAATATCATCTGTTCGTTTATTTTGTCTCATGGCAAAAATCATAGCATCCTGTAATGTCGCTTTTGTTTTTATTGATGATAAATCAATTCCAAGATGAACAATCGTCTGAGCAATAGCAGGACTAATTCCGGATATAATACATTCAGCTCCCAATAAACGAGCTGATGTAACAGTTTTTAATAAGTGATTGGCAACTTGTGTATCTACTGTAGGAACTCCTGTAATATCCAATATTGAAATTGTACAACCTGTTTCAACAATTTTTTCTAATAAGTTTTCCATCATAATTTGTGTACGCTGGCTATCAAGTGTTCCAATAACCGGAAGTATCAATACATTATCCCAAACTTTGGAAACAGGACTTGAAAGTTCTAATAAATCTTCTTGTTGCTGAACAATCGTCTTTTGTTGCTCCTGAATTTTTGAAAGTTTATCTTCAACCTCTTTTTGCATTTTCTCACGCTGCTTGAGCTCGTCAGTAAGGTCATCAATTAATAAATCAATGGCAGCCTCAATGCCACTAAGATCGTCTTCCGTTTCAGAGTTAATTCTGGCATCTAAATCTCCGGCAGCAACTGCAGCTAAGATATCTTCAATTCTATCAATACGTTTTTTAATATTCGTAATATTATGTTTCTCACTCATGTTTATTTTCTCCTTTTTTCTAACCAGTTAATAGCATCGTCCATATCTTTTACAAAATTTGCATCAGCATTTAAAGAACCAAGTTTCATTAATACTTTTGCAATCATACGTTGAGGTGCTGCGGCTCCAACAAATGCAACTTCTGTAATTTTGGCTTCATTAAGCATTACATTTGTTATTGAACGAGTTTCTCGATTTTCCATTTTTCCTGCATTACGTAAATCCACAATAAGTTGCCTGTATTGTCTGCCTTCAAATAATTCAACATATTTATTCCCGATTTGTTTTGTTTCATCGGTTGTAAAGACCCCGTTTATGGTCTGTACAAGTATTTGATTTTTATCATCAAATTTAAGTGTGTGTTTCATTGTTTTATTTTTTTTATAATGAAAAAAAAAATTATTGTCGGCTAATATAAGAATTATTATTAACTTTTTAGACGGATTCAAAAAAATGGCTAAAATTTATTTTTATAAATAAAAACTTCCTTTTTCAGTTTTTTTTGTACAAAGTAATGTAATAGGCCAATCGTAAATTGGGGTTTGATTCATAACCAATTTTTAATTCCATTTGAAATCAGATTAAAATGAATAAAATTTTAATTTACACACTTAGCGGGATAGTGTCCCTTTAAGGGTCATTCGTGTTTTAGAAGCCTTCCATCATGTCAATAAACTATTCCTTAATGGTAAAAAGCATTTTTTTATTGGAGAACTTAAACCTGACAGATCTTAAAAACCTGTAGGGTTTGATCCTACTATTTCCCCTATCCCTTTTATTTCCTCTATTCCCTTACTTACCAATACAAAACTTCCTAAAAATCGAATCCAATATTTCATTAGTAGTGATTTCACCTGTGATTTCCCCGAGATGATGCAGGGCATCCCGAATATCGGTACTTATTAAGTCGGTTGGGATTTCATTTTTAAAGTCTTCTTCAATATTTTTTATTGCTTGAAGCGATTTTGATAAAGCCTCATAATGCCTGATATTTGATACAAGGGTTTTGTCGGAAATGTTTTCGAAATTAACCGATTTTACAAGGCTTTCTGAAATGAGATTTATGTTTTCTTTTCTTTTTGCCGAGATGTAAATAGTTTCAAGTTCAACTAAATCCTTAAAACCATGAGGTGTTTCAATCAGCTTGTCGGTTTTGTTCCCGATTAAAATAAATTTTTTATTCTTATTATTTATATGATCTTTAAAATCGTTTAAATTTTCAATTATTTCTTTAGGTGTTTCGATGCTAATATCGAAGAGGTATAAAATAACGCTCGCTTGATTGATTTTTTCGTAAGTTCGCTCAATTCCAATGCTTTCAATTTCATTTTCTGCACTTCTAAGCCCTGCTGTATCAATAAATCTGAACGAAATCCCTTCAATTACAATTGTGTCTTCTATTGCATCGCGGGTTGTTCCGGGAATATCAGAAACTATTGCTTTTTCTTCGTTTAATAAAGCATTAAGCAATGTCGATTTTCCAACATTCGGTTTGCCTATAATTGCTACCGGAATACCTGTTTTTAAAACATTTCCAACCGAAAATGAATCTGTTAGATTCTTCAATTCATTTTCAATTTCTTTAAGCAATTTCATTAATTTTGGTCGTTCGGCAAATTCAAGGTCTTCTTCACTAAAATCCAATTCAAGTTCAATTAATGAAGCAAACTCAAGTAATTTTGCTCTTAATTCCTTGATTTTTTGTGAAAATCCTCCTCTCATCTGATCAATTGCCAAATGATGGGATGCTTCAGAATTTGAAGCTATTAAATCGGCAACGGCTTCCGATTGTGATAAATCAAATTTAGCATTTAAAAAACCTCTTAATGTAAATTCACCCGGTTTTGCATGCCTTGCCCCATTTTTTATCAGTAATTCCTGAATTTTTTGCTGGATATAAATTGAGCCATGACAACTTATTTCAACAGAATCTTCGCCGGTATATGAATTCGGTGCTTTGAAAACACTTAGCAATACTTCGTCGAGTATATTATTTTTGTCGCCAATTGTCCCAAAATGAATGCTATGAGATTTTGCTTGAGAAAGTCTAAGGTTTTTTTTTCTGGGAGAAAACATCTTTTCACAAATTTTGAAAGATTCTGAACCCGAAACCCTAATTACCGCTATTGCACCAATTCCCGGTGAAGTTGCTATTGCACAAATTGTGTCAGTATTAATCATTTT
>JAEINX010000122.1 GCA_016342645.1 Bacteroidales bacterium
AATTATAAAAATATTAAAATGATTTTCGGTTCCACTTTTGAGAAATTTGACAAAAGAATTCTAAAAATTATTCAAAATGATGGAGGAACCAAAGATTTTTTAAAATTTGGAAATAAATGTATTTTACAAAAAAACAATAAATGAAAACATATTTAGATTGTATTCCATGCATGTTAGACCAAACGTTACGTGCCGGACGAATAGCTACCAATGATGAAAGGGTTATAAAAAAACTACTCGACAATATGGGTAGTTTGATAAAAGATATTCCTCTTGAAAACACACCTCCCGAAACCGGTGATATAATTTATAGTGAAATCAGAAGAATTACAGGAGTATATGACCCCTATGAAAAAGTAAAAAAGTCGAATATTGAAGAAGCTCTTTCATTATATCCCGAATTAAAAGAAATTATTCAGAAATCAGATAACAGGTTACTGACTGCCATTCGAATTGCAATTGCCGGAAATGTTATCGACCTCGGAGTTGGTAATGAATTCAATATTGTTGAAGATATTAAAACGACTTTAAAACAAGATTTTGCGATTTTTCATTTTAATGAATTTCAAGAACATCTCGAAAAAGCAAATTCCATTCTTTATCTTGGCGATAATTCAGGCGAATCGGTATTCGATAAAATTTTAATTGAGGAATTTAACAAGGATGTAACTTTCGTTGTGAGGGATGTGCCTGTGATCAACGATGTAACCCTCGAAGATGCAATTGCTTCAGGAATTCAAGAACTTGCGAAAATCATATCTTCGGGAAGCTCTGCTCCGGCAATAATTCCAAAATTATGCAGCGAAGAATTTCTTGAAAAATTCAAAGCTGCCGATTTGGTAATCAGCAAAGGACAAGGAAACTACGAAGGGCTTTCAAATGTGGATCGTTCGGTATTTTTTATGTTAAAAGCAAAATGTAAAATTCTCGCAAATGATTTAAATGTTAATAAAAATGATATAATTTTAAAGGGAATTAATATTTGAAATAAATTGCACAAAAATTAAAATAAAATGAAAACAAAAATCGGAATTATTATTTGTAATCGCTATCATACATGTGCCGGAGGAAAATGCTTCAGAGCCATGCAAAATCGCGAGGGAGCCTTTAGTATTTATAAAAAAGATGATGAATTAGAATTAGTTGGATACACTAATTGTGGTGGCTGTCCCGGTGGAAATATTGAATATTCTCCCGAGGAAATGATTAAAAACGGAGTAGAAGTAATACATCTCGCAACAGGTTTGGTTGTCGGATATCCGCCATGCAATAATATTAGTCACTTCAAAAAATTTATCGTAGAAAGATATAATATTAAAGTAGTTATTGGAACCCACCCTATTCCGCAAAAATATTACGATGTTCATACCAAATTAGGAACATGGAATTCTACGAAATGGCAGGAGTTTATTAATCCTACCATAGCTAACGAAAAAATAAGATTGGATTATAATTAGGGGCCATGAAAAAATCAAAACTAAATTTAATAATTGATTTCCTTTTGCTTATCTTGATGGCAGCAATCACGGGTATAGGTTTTATAATGAAATTTCGTTTAATATCAGGACATGAAAAATGGGAAAAATATGGAGTAAATCTTGACACAAGTTTGTTCGGATTAGACCGGCACGAGTGGGGAACAATTCATCTTATTCTCGGTTTTATCTTAATTGCTTTGTTGGTCATACACATTTGGCTTCATTGGAATATGATTATTTGCATTTTTAATAAATTAATAAAAAATAAAGGCCCGAGGATTGTTTTCACTATCGTTTTGTGTTTATTAACTTTATTCTTTTTGATAGCTCCCTTTGTTTTTAATATCGAAATCGAAGGTATAAGGGAAAAACAAGGCAATTATAAATCCCGTTTGCAGGAAAAAAACATTGACACTAATAATAAAGAAAATGCTTTAAATAAAGAAACCGATAGGTCTCCAAAACTGAAAACTATTAACAATAATAAAAAGCCAAAAGCAAATTCCGATATTGAGATTAAAGGTTTTATGAGTATTTCGGATGTTTCCACAAAATTCAATATCCCAGATGATAAAATCAAAAAACATCTTGGAATCCCTCTGTCAACTCCAAATAGTAAAAGATTGGGAAACTTACGAAAAACTTATAATTTTCAAATGAGTAAACTAAGGGAATTTGTGAAAAAGAATCCTGAAAAAATGGAATAATGGAATATTGGAATGATGGAAAGAAAAAATATTAATAGGGGATTTATCTTAATTATTTCATGGAAATATTCAAAACCATTAAAATGGTTAAAATACAGACATTTTTTTAAGTAACCCATGACTTAAGTCGTGGGCTGCATAATACCCTGATTCTTACCATTAACTGTTTTAACAGTTTTGCAAGTTTTAGTTAAACAAATCAGACCATTACTAAAGAAAATGAAATAACTAATTTGGAATTCGTCATACAACAACCCAATATTCCATCATTCCAACAATAATCGAACATAAAAAACATTATATAAAATGATAAAAATTCAAAACCATGTATAAACACATTTTTGGCCCAGTACCTTCAAGACGACTTGGAATGTCTCTCGGACTTGACCTTGTCCCTCATAAAGTTTGTTCGCTTAACTGCATTTATTGCGAATGCGGAAAAACCAATAATTTAACTGTCGAAAGAAAAGAATATGTTTCTTATGAAGAAGTATGCGAGGAGTTGGATCATTATTTCAGTAATAATCCCGATCCCGATTATATCACGTTCTCCGGTTCGGGGGAACCGACTTTGAATTCACGAATTGGCGATATTTTAAAATTTATTAAAAACAAGAAACCCGATATTCCTGTTGCCCTGCTAACCAACGGAACTTTATTTTCAGATAAAAAAGTTATAGAAGAAATCCTGATAGCCGATTTGATTTTACCCTCATTGGATGCAGCTTCCGAAATTGCTTTTAAAAAAATCAACCGTCCCGAAAGTTCTATTAAAATTGATAAATATATAAATGGGCTGATTGATTTTCGTAAAGAATACAAAGGAAAAATTTGGTTGGAAGTATTATTAATTCCGGGATATAATGACGATGCCGAAGATTTAAAACTTTTGAAAACAGCAATTGAAAAAATCAATCCCGATAAAATTCAACTAAACACTCTCGACAGACCGGGTGTTATTGATAATATTTACGCCTTTTCAAAACAGGGTTTACAAGAAATTGCAGATTTTCTGGCTTTTGAAAATATCGAGATAATTGCCTCAACAAAAAGCCGAAAAGATAAGAAGTCATATCGAAAAGATATGGAAACGGCAATAATGGAAACTATTTTCAGGCGTCCGTGCACGCTTGATGATCTTGTAAAAATTCTCGGTTCGCATATCAATGAAATAAATAAATATCTCGACGTTCTTGAGGCGGAAGGAAAAATAAAAACAATGCGTCAGGAAAGAGGTGTTTTTTATCAGATAGCTAAAAAGTAATTTCCGGGGGATAAGGGTATAAGGGTATAAAGATATAAAGGTATAAAGGGTCTTGTTCTGAAATATTTTATAACAACCCGGAAACTTTAATCGTTTTACAAGTTTCCTAAGTCGTTACCGAGGGTGGATTAGCCTCTTCCGAGGATGGAGATATTGTTCTTCAGGTTTTTTCGGGCCTTTTCAAGAAACGCAAGATATAAAAGATTAAGTTTAATTAACAAAACAAAAATTATTTTCTTTATTGGATCACTATTTTCTTGACTTGACTAAAATCCTTTCCATTGAAACTTATAAAATAAACTCCGGCAGGTAGTTCTTTAAGGTCAAGTTTTTCAATAATCGTGCTTTTTGTTCCTTGAATTTCAAAGTAACTATAATCATTACCGTGAATATCAAATATTTTTATTTGGATTAATCCATCTACATCATCAATTAAAATATTAAATATTCCTTCGGATGGATTTGGGTAGATATTGAATGACGATATAATTGAATTTTTCTTCAATATCCCTGTTGTTGAAAAATACACTAAGCTATATTTTCCGTCTTCTGATGGAAATACATTTTCAATCCATGCATCTCCATAAGGATTTGATAAACTATAATTGTTTAAAACAAATTCGGTGTTTGCACTTTTGTTCCATATTTTTATTATTGGTTTATTTCCAGTTTTATAAAGATTACTGAATACAGATATGGAATTTTCAAGAATATTATCAGAACTTATCACACCTGATCCAACAAGTTTTTCTTTATCATAAATCCCAATCTCATCACCGATACCCAAAGTTCCTTTATCAAAATAAATTGTCCAGATTGGTTCTGCAGGATTTCCTTCTTTGACGACAAAATTAATTGAAGAAAAAGAAATATTTTGGGTCAAATACCGGTTATTTCTTCCATTTTCAAGTAATATTTTTGAAGATTGTTCAGAAGGTTGCGTAGTTGCCTCATTCATCAAACATCGAACTGAAGCACCAAAAAGCTTGCTCGCCCCATTCCGATACGACTGAGAATTATTTATAACAAGTTTTCGGAACCATGAGTGAACAGGGTTAAATGGATTAATTGTAGATGTCCAAAATACGGTTGACTCTCCAATACCGGTGAATTCTCCATTATTCCAATTTTTTAAACCTGCTAATAAAGCCTCGAATTTTGATGTGCCGCCTTCAAGCAATTTTAATCCACAATCTGTTCCTCTCCATCCAAATAATTCAGGATTATTAATGCTTGGATCAAGAAAATTTTCCAACTCAAACCATTCTTCATCGGATGGTAAATGCCAATCATCAGGGCAAATTCCCTGAGTGCTTTGAGTTGTGGAATATTGCATCATTTCGTCCCATTGATATAATCCGCCAAATACCTCACAATTTGCAGGATCATTATCATAACAATATTTCTCAATGATCTCATTATTGCTCATATTTTCAATGCCTGTTATTATTGTTCCGATATTAATATTTTCAGCCATCCAGCATTGTGTTCCAATTTGTACAGTATTATAAATTTGTCCATTACGAAGGTCTGTGAAAGGATTTCCACATGAAAATGTATAAATTAGAATATCATCGGAATGCATTTTAACAAGATATCCTTCCTCCGGTTCCATTTCGCCAATATTATTTACCCATATTGGCCCAATTTTTCTAAATTCTTTACCATAACTATTTCTAACAAAAGTGAGATTATCCAATATGTTATAAAAAACATTTCCAACATTATTTGTATAATCAGGTAAATATGAAATAATCTGGTATCCTATATTCAATTCTATCGGTGTTTCCGGATCAATGAAAAAACCATTAATCAAAAGTTCATCATTATTATTCATCCTAAATAGATATCCTTCAACAGTATTCCAATCACCAATTCCATTAATCCATTCCGACCCAATTTTACGTAGAGTTTCTCCAGATGAGTTTCTTACAAAATCAAGGTTGTCATTTAGATTATCTCCTAAAAGATCAAGCATATCGGGTAAAAGCGGAATCACACGTGATGACACAAATTGAAAACCTTGCCTAAGTTCATAATTCTGTGAATCGGTTTGGCCAACATTTATATAATACTCTTTCAATTCGGTATCTTGATTTTGTTCATTATAGATAGTTAAAGAAACACTCTGTAATCCCGATTCATAATAAGCCCACTCCGGATTTTGTTCTTCAGAATCAATAATACCGTCATTATTAAAATCCCATTCCCAATGAATAATTTCCCCAAATGAAATATCGGTGAATTGTAGAAATTCACCGGCAGCAACTTCAGTTTTGTTAACTGAAAAGTTTGCATATAATACATTTGGATTAGATAATGGAACCTTCATCATATTATTAAAATAATAACAAGTGTCAAAATATTTATTTGGAATGGTATCGGTTTCAAACTCTAAATAATATTCGCCACCATTCATAAGGTTCTCTGAAAAACCAATTCCTGCAAGCTGACCTGTGTCCTGGATATCAATCTGAATCCTAAGAAATCCTTTGAAAGAAGTATCAACTCCGGTAAGTTCATTTAAAGGAATTGGATAATTTTCATCAATCGCTTGTGTAATTATTGAATATCTGTTAGGTAAATTATTTGCATCATTGGTAATCATATATTTGTTTGTGTCCATTAGTTCAAGAAAACTATAATTAATTCTTTCATTTGTATCAGGATTTTGAGAAATCCCATCTATGTTTGAACCAAAAGCAAGTGTGTCGTAATCAAAGTAGATTTGCATTTGAGAGTGATAGTTTTCCAATTCATTACATTTTAATTCAATATCAAATTGAAAAACATTTGTCTCATCCTGAATAATTGCCGGATTTGCAAATCGCCATGTCAACCGCTTTTCGTTCCTATTATTGAAATCAATTTCCGGAACCTGTGTTCCGTTTCCAATATTAAACAGCCAAATATCATTTTTATCTTTATTGTCCACTTGCATCTCCGTTGTGAAATCACCGCTTTGATATCCGGAGTTTCCTGCTTGGATTTTCCAAACATCATCCTTATCCAAAATATCTATTTGACCATTTGCATCACCATCGCCACCAATCATTCCCCAAATACCGTTTCCAATCTCTTTATGTGCGGCAGCGCCTCCATAAACCTGATTTTCACCAATTGAAAAATTATAAGAATTAATTCCATTTATTTCTATTAATGAATCTGCTGACATAATACTAATGTGATTTCTATGCCAAATCACAACAAATAATTGATTTATCAAGGATTTATTGAAAAACGGTTTCGACACTCCATCAATTCCAACAACCGAACCGTCATTTAATATGAAGGCAGCTTTTCGGGCAATCGTTGTTTCGGGTGTAGCAAATTCTGCCTGAGTAGCATCTCTAAGTTCAATTAATATCCAATCAACAATATTCTCATCTGGAATAGATGATATTATTTCGTTTCCATAATAATTCCATGGATCAATATTAAATGGTTGTGATAAAGGTAGATTTTCGCTATTTTGAAAAACACTCATGTTGGAACCGTTAAAAGGCCCTTCTAAAAACAAACATAAATCCAAGGTAATATTTCCTATTATTTCTTCAAAAAATGGATAGTTGTCTTTATTGTCTCCGCCCGCAATATTATAAGGAGTGTCTCCAATTCCATCTGGCCCGAGAATATCTTGATTTGGCCCTGAGAAAATATCTTCACCAACATAATCATTGTAAAAATTCCCGGCTTCTGTCGAAGGAAAAAACGGCAAACTATATCCATTATCCCACTCATTTTCTCCATTATCATAAGCATTACCCAATAAATTCTCGCAAAAATTATTATGATTAATCATATTTGAGTTACTTGCAATAATTTTAATACCATATTCACCATTACCGAATATCTTATTTCCTATAATTGTATTTGAAGAACTATTATTTTGTATCCTTATTCCATTCTTTTCATTGTTTGAGATAATATTGCCTGAATAAGTATTGTTTGAAGATGTTTCATGATATATGCCTCCGAAATAGCCATTGTTTGAAATATTATTTTGGGAAATAAAATTGTTTTCAGAGCTACCAACTCCCATACCTAAGCGATTATTAGTGATCTCGTTATTTATAATATTGTTGTTATCGGAATTAGATATATAAATCCCTGCATTAGAGTTGTGTTCAATAATGATATTTTCTTCAATTGTGTTATCAAAAGAATAGGAAATTACTATTCCGTTATTACCATTGTTTTTAATAATATTATGCAAAACATGATTATTATCGGAATAATTAATTTTAAGACCATTATAATTGTCTCCACTATTTTGGATTGTAAATCCTTCAAAAACTATATTATCGGCAGATAATAAAACAACTGTTCCGCTTCCGTTTGCATCAATGATTGTTGAATCCTTATCCTCACCTTTAATATGAAGCAATTTGTTTACACTAATATTTTCATAATATATTCCATTTGCCACTAAAACAGTTCCATAAAACGAGACCATATTAACAGCTTCCTGAATGGCAGCAAAATGATCGTAACCCCAGCCCGGCGTATTTTGAGTATAGTCATCATCAACAAAAACAGTATCAACCAATGGTGACATTCCAATCGGATCCATAAAAGGATAATCATCAAAGTAATTTCCACCGGTGATTGCCTGCGGAGTATCACCGATACCATCGCTCCCCGGAATATTTTGATTTGGGCCGGAAAAGTTATCTTCTCCTGTATAATTATCCCAAAAATTTCCCCCAGAAGGATATCCATCATCCCAATAATTAAAACATTCATTATAAACATGTTGCCCATTGTTTATCCAATTATTGTGATAAATATTATTGTTTGTACAACCACCGCACATACAATCGGGAAGATATATTCCCCTATTTGAACCCATGATTGTGTTATCGGTAATGGTATTATAATGACACGCATGAAAATCAATCGCAGTAGTGTGATTGGAAATTATATTACCTGTTATAATATTTTCTTCCGAATGATCGAAGTTTAATCCCGAGGAAACATTATCAGAGATTAAATTATCTGTTATAGAATTATGATTACAGTAACTACTTAAAATGATCCCGCCAATATTCCCGGTAATTACATTTTCTGAAAAATTATTATTACTACAATTTAACTCGATAAAGAGCCCATAAGTGTTGTTTTTAAAACTGTTGTTTTGTAGCTTGTTATTATTACAATCTCCATCAAATAATACAGCTCTTCCATTATTAATAACAATATTATTTGTAAAAGAATTATTCGAAGAACTCTGAATTTTAATTCCATTTTCGTAGTTTGAATAAATAACATTATTTGAAACATTGTTATAATTAGAATGAATTTCAAGTCCTGCATCATCGGCATTTTGAATTGCAAAGCCTGTTATTGTTATTGAGTCGGCAGTTATATAAAAAATATCACCGCAATCCGCACCGTCAATAATAGTTGAATCCCTGTTTTCTCCAAAAAGATCAACTTTTCTGTTTATCATTAATAGTTCATAATAAATACCATTGGCTACATATACGCTTCCATCAACTGCTACTGCATTAATTCCGGTTTGAATTGTATCAAAATGATCGTAGCCCCACCCTGGTGTATTCGAATTGAAATCATCATCGACATAAACAATATCGGGAAGCGGATTTATATTACTAAATGTTTCCATTAAAGGATAATTATCTATGTTATTATCTCCCTGAATTAAATATGGAGTATCACCAATTCCATCACTTCCCGGAATGTTTTGTCCAACTCCCGAAAAGTTGTCTTCTCCAATATAATCATCCCAAAAATTCCCTCCTGAAGGATAGAAATCATCCCAAATATTTAAGCATTCGTCAAAAGCATTTTGGCCATTATTTAGCAAGTCATTATGAAAAAGATTATTATTGTTAGAACCATTTAATATTTTTACTCCAAAACAATAGTTATTCATTATAATATTAGCTGAAAAAAGATTATCAGATGATTGATCAAATAAAACACCATTTCCATCATTGTCAATCATCTTATTGTTTGTAATGCTATTATTATTTGAATTTATTAATAAACCTGAATTGATATTTTCATATCCGCTGTGTTTTATTGTAAATCCTGTTAAAGTTACGGAGTCATTATTAATTTCGATAACATTTCCCGTCCAATCACCGTCAATTATTGTACTATCCCTATCCTCTCCAATTAGTTCAACTGCTTTGTAAAAATTAATATGCTCATTATAAATACCCTTGGAAACATTAATTGTTCCGTATCTTGCTACTGAATTTATTCCCCATTGTATTTTATGAAAATGATCATAAGCCCATCCAGATGTATTTTGGTTAAAATTTTTATCAACAAAGGCTATTTCCGGTAAAGTGGGTATTTGCGTTAACCCTGGATGAATTAATGGATAATGGTCCACATGATTATTTTCTCCAGGTACTAAATAAGGTGTATCTCCAATTCCATCACTACCCGGTTCTGTTTGAGTAGGCCCTGAAAAAATATCTGTTCCAGTGTAATCACTCCAATAATTTCCACCGGAAGGGTAGTTGTCATTCCATGAAGTTGAGGATGCATATTCAAAATCAACTGCATTTTGTGCATTATTTATTATATCATTATGATATATTTGATTATTTGTTGAATATATTGTAAGTTTAACACCATTTCCTGAATTATACCAAATCGAATTATTTGTAATTATATTATTATCCGAACTGTAAATATAAATTCCTTCATTAATATTACAAAATATATTATTCGCTGAAATTGTTGAATAATCGCAATTTCTCCAAAGATATATGCCTATATTATTATTAGAGATTGTGTTTCCTGTTATTGTAGAGTGTTCACTAGAAAAATATATAAAAATACCGCAACCATTGTTATTAGAGATGGTATTATAAAAAATATTGTTATTACTACTTGGATTATTTTTAATAGATACGCCATTACTTTCATTACTTAAAATATTGTTTTGCAAGATTGTATTATAGCTTGAATGATATAGAGATACTCCATAGCTGCCGTTATTTAAAACGCTATCGCCTTTTATCAGATTAAAATTTGACTCGTGTAAACGAACACCATAATGATTATTGTTTAATAATAAGTTATTATTGATATAATTGCTATCTGAATAATACAAATAAATTCCTTCATGGTTGTTTACAATTTTGTTTTCAGATAGGATTACATGTTTACAATTAATCTTTATACCTGCATTATTATCAGAAATCAAACTGTTTTGAATAGTAAATCCAATTACCGAAACAGAATCAGCATTAATAAAAACAACATTTCCTAAATTTCCTCCATCAATAATTGTTGTATTTCTGTTTTCAGCTGTCAATTCGATAGCTTTATCAACAACTATATTTTCATAATATGTTCCATTATAGACATAAACAGTTCCGGTTTCCTCAACTGCAGCAATACCATCCTGAATCATGTCAAAACAATATTCACCCCATCCGGGAGTATTCTCATCGTAATCATCGTCAACATAAACTGTTGTAAATAATTGTTGGGCTTGAATTATCCCAGATCCGAAAATACAACTCAAAAATAGAATTGTGATAATTGAATAATTAAAAATGGTCTTTGGTTTTCTTGTTTTCATTATTTATAGATTTTATTACTAACAATTTTTAGTTTTCAGTAATCTGATCCGTTAAAAAAAACAAATCTAATACATTTGGATTAGAAAAGCAATTTTTATTTTTACGGAATAAACAAAAATCATAATAAATCAGTGTCCTATTTTTTGTTTGATCCTCTAAAAAGCATATATTTTAATAATCACAAGTGTTTTGAGCAAAACAGAATTAACAACTTTTAACAAAGAAACATAAAAACACATCAAAAAAAGTTGTTTCTTTGAAGAAAAAAAGATTCAATACTATGTTACTTTTAATTATTTTAATTCCGGTTTCTTTTACAATTCCTACAATATTCGCTTGGTGGCTGTTCGAGAAAGCCGGTGTGCCGGGTTGGAAGACATTAATACCATTCTATAATTTATATATTTGGTTGAAAATTGTTAAGAAACCAATGTGGTGGTACATATTTCTGATAATTCCTTTCATCAATGTATTTGTTTTTATGTTATTGATTGTGGAAATGCTGAAATGTTTCAATAAATTCAGTTTGTTAGATCAGGCAATAGCCGTAATATTTCCAATAATCTATTTGCCTTATCTTGCCTTTTCGGGAAAATC
>JAEINX010000123.1 GCA_016342645.1 Bacteroidales bacterium
AACAATCCTCCTCTTGCTTCCTTCGAAATCATACCTTTAATTGGTGAGATTAATGAAAATTTCCAGCTTGATGCCTCTGGTTCAACTGACAATGAAACACCTGCTGCAGAATTAATGTTTAGGTGGGATTGGACAAATGATGGTACTTTTGATACCGAATATAGTACCCAAAAAACAGAAACACATGCTTATGATGCAAATGGAACCTATACCATTAAATTAGAAGTAAAAGATGGGGAAGGATTAACAGCAACAACCACAAGACAAGCTTTTGTTGGAGAAAAACCTTCAGAAATTGTTTTAACTGGAGCAATTACTGCGGATATGGAACTTGATTCGGAAGTTAAATATATTTTGGATGGTTTTGTATTTGTTGAAGATGGTGCAACTTTAAGTATTCCTTCAAATACTTTAATTGAAGCAAATCCCGGACAGGGTGAAAATGCAAGTGCTTTGATTATTAAGATGGGTGCAAAGTTAATTGCTAATGGTACAAAAGATGAGCCAATTATATTTACTGCTCTCGGTGATGGCAGGGAAGGAAATATTAACGAATCGATTCAAGGGCTTTGGGGCGGTTTGATAATTCTTGGAAAAGCAAAAACAAATAACACTATTGCGAAAAGAATTGAAGGAATACCTGAATCCTATGGCGCATTTTATGGTTATGATAATAATGTCGGTGCGGATAATAATGATAATTCAGGCTCATTAACTTATGTTTCTATTCGCCATGGCGGAACTGATATTGGAGCTGCGAATGAAATCAACGGACTTTCTCTCGGAGCTGTTGGTGCCGCTACTATTTTCGATTATATTGAAATTATTTCTAATAAAGATGATGGTATTGAATTTTTTGGTGGTGTGCCACAAATCAGCCACGCTTTAGTTGCTCTTGTTGGTGACGATTCTTATGATTATGATGAAGGATTTAGCGGTAAAGGACAGTTTTGGGTTGCTTTACAGGATGAATCCACAGGTGATCGTTTGGCCGAACAGGATGGTGGAACCGGTGATGATGAGGAAGCTGCTCCATTTGCTCAACCAACTCTTTTTAATGTTACATATATCGGACATGGTTTTGATAATTATGTAATATTCCGTGATAATGCTGCCGGAACTTACGCTAACTCAATTTTTGCAAATGGCGAAAATGGAATCAGGATTGAATACCGCGATGATAAACACAGTTCTTATGATTGGCTGACTGACGCCTCACCAGAAGCTACTTTAGTTATTAAAAATTCTTTGTTTAGTGATATTGCAGGTAACGAACCTAATAATCAAATTTATGCAAAAGCAGAAAGTGGTACATTACCAGCCAATCATACTGAAATAACTAAGGGAGTATTCAATAATAATTCAAATTATATTGAAAATATTGCTATTGAAATTGGAAATCCAATTCCTGCGGCAACTTCAACCCATCCGACAACTGCAATACCTTCCGGTTCTTTCTTTGTAAATGCACCTTATCATGGAGCATTCGAGCCTGCCGGGGCTAATTGGGCAAGTGGTTGGACATTAATGTTTAAAAGTAAATAAATATTAGAACACATAACATTCTACCTTTCTAAGCTGACAGAGATTTCTCTGTCGGCTTATTTAGTTAATAAATTAGAAGAATTAAATTGGGTTAAAAAAAATCAATATGCTTAAACGAATTAGTTTTATTATCATCACTGTATTAATTTTATCTGCAAGTAGTTGGGCACAAAATAGTTTTATCAGAGGGAAAGTAACAGATGCAAAAACAGGTGAAACACTTATCGGTGTTACAATTTTAGTTGTAGATACTTATTTAGGAACTATCACGGATTTTGATGGTAATTTCAGTTTGCCGATTGAAGCGGGAACATATACTCTAAAAATTTCATATATTTCTTATAAGAATCAGGTTGTTAGTGATGTAATTGTTTTAGCAAATGATGTAAAGATTATTGATTTTTCCTTGGATGAAGAAATAACTCAATTGAATGAAGTCGTTGTCACTGCCAAAGCGGTGAAATATACTGAAGCTTCAATCCAATTAATGCAAAAAAAATCGGCCTCAATGATCGATGGAATTTCTTCTCGCCAAATATCACGACTTGGAGATAGTGATGCTGCTTCTGCTTTACAACGTGTTACCGGTGTTTCGGTTCAGGATGATAAATATGTGTTTGTTCGTGGTTTAGGTGACAGATATACGAAAATTACTTTAAATTCCGCTGATATTCCGGCTTTGGATCCAGAGAAAAACACTGTCCAAATGGATATTTTTCCGAGCAACATCATCGAAAATATTATCGTAAGAAAAACTTTTACACCCGATATGCCCGGTGAATCAACCGGAGGGCATATTGATATCTCCACTAAAGATTTTCCTGAAAAATTTACTATGCAATTTTCTGCATCCTATGGGTTTAATCCACAGTCAAACTTGATTAATGATTTTCAAACTTTTAAAGGTAATAAAGCAAATTTTTTGGGTATAGGTATTAAATCAAATGATATCCCGGCATTGGCTCAACAATATCTCAATCAGTATGCTTATATAAATTATGTACCCAGAGATATTTTTTCTGACAATGTTCTTCATAATATCAGCAACTCTTTTAATAAAACAATGAGTCCTGAAACACAGAATTCCTTTATAAATCAATCATATAAATTTTCGGTTGGAAATCAAGTCGATGTTTTTGATAAAACATTAGGATATAATGCAGCATTAAGTTACTCAAATTCATATAAATATTACGATAATGGAGTTTATGGGATTTATGAAGAAGGTGCTCAGCCTGATGCTTTTAAAATTTTTGATAAAGTAGTTTACGGAGCTCAGAAAGTAAATATTTCGGGATTGGTAAATTTAAGTCTGAAATTAAACAGTAATAATAAAATTGGTGTTAGATGCCTTAGAAATCAAAGTATTAAAAAGCTTGCTATTAGTCGTTTCGGATATTTTTATTACGAAGATGCTCCTAACGAAGACAGGGGGCTTGCTTTTTTGGAAAGAGTATTTGAAAATTATCAATTCCATGGGAAACATGTTTTTCCAAAATTGAATAAAATGATAACAGAATATATGTTTTCATATACAAATATGAAACAAAATGAGCCCGATCTGAGATTCTTTGAATTTTTACTTCCCGACTCAAACACTATGAGGATAAAAACTAATGATGCTCCGGCTCGTTTTTTTCGGTACATGAAAGAAAATAATTTTAATGCAAAAATTGATTTTGAGTTACATTTGAAGATATTGAATCAGCAAATTAAAGCGAAATTCGGAAGTGCTTTTGCCAAAAAAGAACGTAATTTGGATGAAACAAAATTTGAAATTCAGTCTTCTGTTTCGTTTTTCCCCACAACAGACATTAGTAAATTTTTGAATGATTATATGATATCCGACTCAAAACCTGATGGATATTATTATGTTGCTGACCATGAGCAGGATTTGAATAATAGTTATAAAGCTCATCAAGAAGATGTCGCAACCTATGCAATGATCGATACTCCAATTTCAGATAAGCTACGAACAATTTTTGGCCTAAGAATTGAAAACACAAATATTGAGACTAAAAATAAAGTAGCGGATACAACTGACAGTAAATATAAAACCGGAAAAATAAATGAAACAGATCTACTTCCGTCTTTAAATTTAATTCATTCTATTTCAGAAAACATGAATATCCGATTTGCAGGAACAAGAACAATCGCAAAACCAACATTTAAAGAAATTGGAACTAATTATTATGATTATAAAACCGGTATTTTTGTTACCGGAAATCCTTTATTGAAAAGGTCGTTAATTACAAATTTGGATTTGCGATGGGAGTGGTTCTACAAACACGGTGAAAAAATTACAGTCAGTGCTTTCTATAAATATTTTCAGGATCCGATAGAACAAAAACTTTCGGTAACGACACAAAACTATGAAATTAAGTTCGTTAATACAAAGGATGCAAGCTTGTATGGTGTTGAAGTTGAGTTCCGAAAAAAGCTTGATTTTATTGATTTATTAAAGAATTTTACTCTTGGAGGGAATTTCACAGCAATAAAATCAATCGTTAAACTTTCAGATGAAGAATATGCTGATGTTCTTTCCGGCGATTCCACAAGGTCAAACACAAGGCCGATGTTTGGACAGGCTCCTTATATTATTAATGCTTTTTTAAATTATATGAATACTGAAATTGGAGTTGAATCTAATCTCGGTTTTAATATTAATGGCGAAAAATTGCTTATAATCACAAAAGGGGCAACTCCTTACATCTATGAAATGCCTTTTGCATCTTTGAATTTCAATATTTCCAAAGCATTTGATGAGAAAAGAAATTTTTCAATCGAACTTGGAGTTAATAATATTTTTAATTCGGAATATAAAGCGGTCCATCATTTTAAGAAGCCGGTAGAAGTTGATAAAACTTATTTGAGCTATAAATATGGAAGGGAATTCAAATTCAGTTTGAAATACAAATTCTAATAAATATTCTTATGAATTTTATAATATCAAATTGTAAATACTCTTATTTTGTACTCTTTCTTTTATTTTTGATTTTGGTATTTCCAAATTTGGCTTGTCAAAGAAAGGGAAATTGCGATGTTTTTGACTCAACAAAACTTATCTCATTGGATGATCTTTATTCTAAAAAATCATATCATTTTTTGGACGAGGCTCTGATAGAACCGGATTCGGTTTATAAACTAATTTTATTTGGAATAAATCTGGGAAGCCTTCCTGAAGAAATCAGTTGTTTAAAATATTTGAACACTTTGGAAGCTTCGAATTGCAATTTAGATACGTTGCCCAATTATTTGGACGAAATGCTTTATTTGCAAGGATTGTATCTTTCGGGTAATGAGTTTGCTGAAATTCCTGATGTGGTTTATCATATTCCAAACCTCAGGCGAATAAGATTTGATGATAATAAATTTAAAACTATTCCTGAAAATCTGCTAACAATGAAAAGTGTAGAAGAGTTGTATTTTGGTGAAAATGAAATTAGTCAAATACCCGAACAATTATTTGACATGGAAAAGGTCAGGATTATTGAACTTGGAAATAATGAAATTTCGGAATTAAAGCCTGATGTTTCGAAATTGAAAAATTTAGAGGTATTGGTTTTAAAAAATAATCAACTTAATGATATTCCATTCGAGGAATTATTATCTTTAAAAAATCTGCGATTTTTAAACTTAAAAGGGAATAAAATTCCGTATCAACTTTTAGATAGCCTTAGAAAATCAATGCCAAATACAAAACTTGATTACTAAAAATAAATTTCATCAATCTTTGAATCATAATTGATTAAAAATAAGGAATAAAGAACGATAATCTATATTAATAAAAATGTAACAATGTCGTAATAATATTGTAACAGTTATGCACTTTTTTTGTAAAACATTAAAAAATGAAAAACATGAAGAAATTAATCTCTACAGTTTTAATCGTATTGTTTGCATTTCAATTAACCAATGCAAGCAACGACAAGGATTCAAATGAAAACAATTCAGAAAATGGTGTACCAGTAACAGGTATTACCATTAATGGAAAGGTTTTGGATAAAGAAACCAACGAATCCTTAGCAGGTGTTTTGATTGAACTTGAAGGCACCAACGAAAAAGTTTATACTGATTTTGATGGGAAATTCGAGTTTAAAAATGTACAACCGAACATCTACGATATTTCTGTAACTTATATTGCTTATGAAAAATCAAAATTAAAAGTTGTTGATGCAAAAAATAAAGTCAACACTTTAAAGGTTGAATTGAAAAAGCAATAAAAAGCAGGAAAATTTTTTAGTAGGTAAAAAAATTATTCTTAGCTGATTGTCATTTAATTTTTAATTTGATGATCGGAATAGGATAATTAAGTTTCAGTAAAAACAAGAGAAAATATAATACTTTTAGGCTAATGAAGAAATATCTTACCGGAATTGTTTTGCTTTTTATTATGCAATTTTCATATTCACAAATTCTCATTGATGAAGGCGGCTTATATTATGATGATAATAATGAGTTGTTTACAGGAACTTACATTGAATTTTTTGAAAATGGAAATAAAAAAACCGAAATTGAATTGCTAGTTGGAAAAAAGGATGGAAAAGCAATAGTATATTTTGAAAATGGCGAAATCAATGAAATCAGATCTTATAAAAATGGATTAAAAAATGGTCTTTGGGAAACATGGAGCCAGGATAAAGTGAAAACAGCCGAAGCAAACTTCAAAGACAATCTCAAACATGGAAAATGGATTATTTGGGATAATAATGGAATTAAGAGATGCGAAATGAATTATATTGAAGGTAAGAAATCCGGCATCTGGTATATTTGGAACGAAAGTGGAGAATTAATAGATCAAAAAGAATACTAATTTATTTTTTCAAATCATCCTGTTGTGCCTGAATAGCTGTAATCAAAACAGTATTAACAATATCTTTTACCAAACAACCACGGCTTAAATCATTAACCGGTTTATTCAATCCCTGAGAAACGGGGCCAACTGCTACAGCATTTGCTGCCCGTTGAACAGCTTTATAAGTATTATTTCCGGTATTTAGGTCAGGGAAAATAAATACTGTTGCTTTTCCGGCTACTTCGCTATCAGGCATCTTTTTCCTTGCTACCGTAGCATCAATTGCTGCATCATATTGTATTGGGCCTTCAATTTTTAGGTCGGGCCGCCTTTTGCGTGCAATATCGGTTGCTAATTTTACCTTTTCAACATCCTTACCTTTTCCTGATACTCCGGTAGAATATGATAACATAGCAACACGTGCTTCAATACCGAATAAGGTAGCTGTGTCAGCTGAACTGATAGCAATATCGGCTAATTGTTCGGCATCAGGATTTGGATTGAAAGCGCAATCGGCATAGGCCAGAACTCTGTCTTCGAAACACATTAAAAAACAACTTGAAACGATTGAAAAACCTGGCTTTGTTTTTATAAATTCAAAGGCAGGGCGAATTGTGTGTTGGGTTGTATGAGCAGCCCCTGAAACCATTCCGTCTGCATGTCCTTTATAAACCATCATTGTTCCCAAATAGCTTACGTCTCGCATAGTGTCAAAAGCCATTTCTTTTGAAATTCCTTTGTGTTTTCGTAAACGAAAATATGTTGCGGCATAATCATTTATTAGATCATTATCGTAGGGATCAATAATATTAGCACCATCAAGTTTAAGGTGTAATTCTGCGGCTCTTTTATAAATTTCATCTTCATTACCAAGCAAAGTAATATCAACCACATTTCGGCTTAGCAAAATTTCAGTTGACCTGAGAATACGATCATCCAAACCTTCGGGAAGTACAATATGCTTACGTTTTGACCTTGCTCGCTCAAAAAGCTCGTATTCAAACATGATTGGGGTTAGCATATCTGAAGGCGTTACATCAATTATTACTTTTAAAATTGAATCACTTACAAAAGTTTCAAAATGCCCCAATGCCATGGCCATTTTTCTTTCATTATTTGGAGCAAGTATAGCTTTTATTTTGTTAACATTAAGTGTTGTAGAATATGTGTCGGTATTAACTCTACAAATAGCAACCGGAAGCTTATTAATACCTCCTATTAATTTCATAAATTCCTTATCAGGTTTATAACCACCTGTAAGAAGTATTCCAGCAATTTTGGGATGATTTTTTGATAAAAGGGTCATAAATAAACTGATTAGAACATCTGTGCGGTCGCCCGGAGTGATAACTAAAGTTCCGGTTTCGGTGTTTTTTAAAATGTTCTCAATACTCATGGCTCCAACCTTGAAGTTATCTACGTCATAATCTAAAACGTTGTCATCGCCATAAATAAGATCGGCTTTAAGCGTATTGCTGATTTGACGGATTGTAAGTTTTTGTAAAAGATCTAATTCAGGGATAACAAAATCAATTTCATTTCCTGTCTTAAATTTCTTTAATAATTTTTTTGTTTCATTTACAAAATCTCTCTCAACTCTGTTGACAATCATGCCTAAATAAGAACATTTTTCGCTATGAAGAACTCTTTTAATTAGCTGAACCATATCAGAGATATCGGCAACAGATTTGCTCTTACCGTTAACGACAGCTAAAACAGGTGCACCGAGATTGTTTGCCATGTGTGCATTAAAATCAAATTCAAAAAGTTTTAGCGAATCGGAGTAATCTGTTCCTTCAACTAATATAAAATCACACTTTGCTTCAAGTTTTTTATATTTATCTAAAATTGCTGTAAACAGTCTGTCCATATCTCCTGCATGAATCATATCAAAGGCTTCGTCATTATTAGTCCCATACATTGAACTATATTCCAAGGGAAGGTTGAAACGCTTTGAAACCAATTCGATATCATTATCTTTCTCTTCACTAAGTCGAATAATAGGCCTGAAAAATCCTACTTTTTTAATGTGTCTTGTTAATAGACTCATAATTCCGAGAACAATAAGTGATTTACCTGATTCTGCTTCCGCAGCAGAAATATAAAGATTTTTTGACATTAATTATTTAATTTATAATTCATATTCATATATTCTTTTGAAGCTGCAAAAGTACAAATACTATATTGAAACTCATTTATAAAATCGGAATTATTTAGATGTTTGTTCATTTGTCGAGCAATGGGTTTGGAGTGACCACAATGAATGTATTAATTGAGAAAGTTATGTTTTTTATGTATTGAAATAATTGCGTATTTATTTAATTACAAACATTTAAAACACTTTGTCGTTTCCTGTTTATTGTCAGTTGAGTAACATCTGGGCGGGAATAATGCCCCGAGGGATCAAAATTTAGCCGCTCTTGCCTGACAAATTCATGATCAATTTCGACTGTGAAAAGTTCTTCCTTTTTAATTTGTGGTGATAATAACCATTCTCCATCGGGGCCTGAAAGACATGAACCACCGTTTGCAATGATTTCGTTTGAATTTTCTCTGATAAGCTTATAATTCGGAATATCTTCTGTAATATCTTCTTTTCTTAATAAACCCGAAACTGAAATTACAAATGATCGGGATTCTTTAGCAATAAATTTTGTAATATCTTCTGTATTATTAATGCAGCCGGGCCAAATTGCCACATGAAGGTCTTCACCAAGCCCGTACAATGTCGCTCTTACTAAGGGCATCCAGTTTTCCCAACAATTTAATGCACCAAGGGTGAACGACCCTAGTTGATGTACTTGTAATCCATGTCCATCGCCGGGTGACCATGAAAGCCTTTCTTCATAAGTCGGAACAAGTTTTCGATGAACTGATTTGATTTCACCTTCATTATTTATAAATACAAGCGAGCAATAAACACTATGGTTTCCTCTGTCCTTAGCAAGTTCAATACAACCCAAAACAAGGGCAATTTTTTTGTTTTTACATATTGAACAAATTGAATCTAAATCGCCGTTTGAGATTTGTATAGCCTGACTAAAGTAATACGAATGAAGTTCTTTTTGAATTTTAGAATTAAACTTTGCACCGTCAGTTAATGAAATCCAAAACGGATAGCCCGGTAATATTGCTTCTCCAAAAGTAATTAATGAACAGCCTTTTTCGCTTGCCATTTCAATATACTGAATGATTTTTTTTGTGGTTTCTTACCGGTTTAACCAAACCGGAGATATTTGTGCTATACCAACCTTGATTTTATCTTTTCCTTGTTTTCTCATGCACAAATATATATAATAATTTTATTGAGGCAGGAGAGTATTTAGGAAAATGCGGAGAATAAGGTGGAAAGGAAATATGGCAGACAATTGAAGCAAGGTGATATTATGATTGTAACGATTATTAACTCGGTTGCTAGGCTTGGGGTTTTTTTGTTGGCTTTTTAATTCTAATAAAAAAAGAAATTTATCATTAATTAAGCTAATTTAAAAATTCTAAATTCTAAAATCCTAAACCGTCATTATATCTTTTTCTTTGGCTTCAAATACTTTATCGGCTTTTATTATATATTCGTTAGTTAGGTTTTGAATTTTTTCAAGAAGTTTCTTTACATCATCTTCCGGCGTTCCATCTTTTTCTAATTGTTTTGCCATTTCGTTGGCAGTGCGGCGAATATTTCGAATACTAATTTTTGAATTTTCAGTTTCGACTTTTGCTTTTTTAACCATTTCTTTTCTTCGTTCTTCTGTAATAATAGGGACTTTAATACGTAATATTTCGCCTTCGTTTTGAGGGTTGAAACCAAGATTAGCCGCAATAATTGCTTTATCAATTATAGGAAGTAAGCTTTTGTCCCAAGGCTGAACAATTATTTGCCGCGGATCTGGAGTATTAATGTTTGCTGCTTGCTCAATCGGTGTCATTGAGCCATAATAATCAATCAGTACACCTTCTAACATTTGTGGGCTTGCTTTTCCTGCCCTTATTTTATGAAATTCTCTTTCAAGATGTGAAATGGCATTTTGCATGCTTTCATCGGCTTCATCTAAACAAAATTGTGCATCTTCAGTCATTATCTTTATTTTTCTTTTTTTGGATACAAATATAATATTTGATTTTAATATCAGCTTAGTTTTTTACTATTGTGCCGATTTTTTCACCGGAAATAATTTTTCTTAAGTTCCCTATAATATTCATATCGAAAACCAAGATGGGCATATTATTTTCCTTACAAAGGGTGAATGCTGTCAAGTCCATAATTTTCAATCGTTTACTATAGGCTTCATCAAAAGTAATAGTATCAAATTTTTTAGCTTCTGGGTAAATTTCAGGATCGGCGGAATAAACTCCGTCAACACGTGTTCCTTTCAAAAGCACATCAGCCTGAATTTCAATTGCCCGTAAAGCTGAGGCACTATCAGTTGTAAAATAAGGATTTCCGGTTCCTCCACTAATTATAACTACTTTTCCTTCTTCCAAATAATCGTTTGCAGCTCGGCGGCTCATGGCTTCAGCAATAGGCTCAATCGACAATCCTGATAATATTTTAGTCTTAACACCTGATTTTTCAAGTGCTCCCTGCAAAGCCAAACTATTTATGGTGGTTGCCAACATACCCATATAATCGCCTTGTACTCTATCCATACCTTCACCGGCTCCTTGTAAGCCCCTAAAAATATTCCCCCCGCCAATTACTATTCCAACCTGAACTTTCATTTCAACAATACTTTTTATTTCGCCAGCGTAGTCAGAAAGCCTTTTTGGATCAATTCCATACTGTTGTGTGCCCATTAGAGCTTCTCCGCTAAGTTTTAAAAGTATTCTTTTATATTCCATTTTTTTTCTTTTTAAAGATTATACTCAAGTTTTCGATGCAATACAAATGCTTCGGCTGCTAAATTAATATTTTTTTTGAATTGTATATATATTAAATCGTTGGAGAATACGACAAATTTCCCTTTTTGTGTATCTTAGAGTCTTTGTGTCTTACTGGCAGGAAAAGATTCGCCACAAAGGCAGTAAGACACAAAGAATTCACAAAGAAAACTTAAAGATTTTTTTAATTTTATATTGGAATTAGGAAGATTTGTCTTAAACCAAAATCGTAGAAACAGTTAATTGGTTCACTGTAATTTATTATACCTCTAATTAAACACATCCCCCCAAAAAACCGTCTATTTTTTATACTAAATTGATTTAAAGAGCTTATAGTCAGAGTG
>JAEINX010000124.1 GCA_016342645.1 Bacteroidales bacterium
ATCAAAATAATTATTCGTAATTACTTGGTATTCAAGAGTGGCTTTTTAGGTCGACGACGACGTGCACAAAACAGGAGAATATTAAATCTTTGATTTTTCCTGAAGGGAATCATATCAACAAAGGACAACTTATGAATAAATATGAGACTATTTGTGCAGTAAACAAGTACTTTAGGCACTCTAAATACTCGTAACTTTCTTTTCAATATACATTAAATTATAGTAATAATCTATACTTTGGATGTAAAGATTAACTCAATCAGAATCTCAAAATAAGATTTAGTCGGCTTCACACGGAAGAGTGAAATAGAAAGTACTTCCTTTTCCTAATTCGCTTTCAACACCAATTTGGCCTCCCAACTTATCAATTATTCGTTTAACAATTGATAGTCCTAAACCATGCCCTTCTATTTTAGTTTCCTCAAGGCGTTCAAATTGCTTAAATAAAAGTTTTTGGTTTTCGCTTGAGATACCATTTCCATTATCGCGAACCCAAAAACGAAAAAACTTTTTAGAAGATATATTAGTTTCAATGTTATCAGCTCCTATTTCAATTTTGGGAGGATTGCCTCCATATTTTATGGCATTACTAATAAAATTTGTCCAGACTTCTTCAACCCAAGGAGCAAAACCTAAAACATTGGGAAATGAATCATGTAAATTAATTTCAGCATTACTTTTGTCAATATTATTATAGTTGCGATCTATAGCATCATTAACTATTTCACTCATATTAAGCGATTCGGTTTTAATCTCTGTTTTTCGTAAACTGGATAATAAAAGTAAATTTTCGATAATGCTATTCATTTTGACACTATCTTTTTTTATTGTTTTGACGTAAGTGCAAATTTCATTTTCAGATAATTCGGAAAATCCCTCCTCAATTAATTCGGAAAATCCTATAACAATTCCCAGTGGATTTTTTAGGTCATGGGCGACAGTATGGGCAAAAGCATCCAATTCTTCATTTCGTTCTTTTAACTCATTTGCATATTCTTTTAAGGCATTATCAGCAAGAGTTTTTTCAGTAATATCTCTTGCAATTTCAACAACACTTACAACATTACCTTCATTATCTTTTATCGGTACAGCAACTGTATCCCAATAATTAACTTCAGTTGAGGCAATTTTTGCTTGTTTATGAAGTATGATTTCTCTTTCTGTATTACCTGAGGACAATGATTTCAAACAAGGGCAATTTGTACACCTTTCCTTTGTTCCAAAAATAGCTTGTTTGCAGGTTTTTCCATAAACATCCGGGAATGCATCTCTTACTATTTTATTAGCCCATTGAAATCTAAGATCAGTATCAAACTGAATAATTATATCAGGCGATGCATCAAGAATTGTTCTCATTTTCTTTTCATTTTGAAGAAGCGCATCTTCGGCCTTTTTCTTTTCGGTGATATTCTGATAAATTGCATAAATACCTAACTGATCTTCTCCGAGATTAATTGATTTTCCAATTATCAAAACATTTATTCGTTTCCCGCTTTTTGTTTGACGAATAGTTTCTTTAAATATAAATTGACCATTAAGTGCTAACTTGGTGTTATTTTCTCCATCCTTATATAATTCAGGAGGGACTACTAAGTCATTAATTAACTTGCCTTTTGCTTCTTCTTCGGTAAATTCAAAAAGATTTGTAAATTCTTTATTTATTTGAACTATCCTGTCGTTATTATCTAAAATGGCAATAGAAACCGGAGCCACATCAAAAATATGTTTAAAATAGGCTTTTTGAATATCTAATTCACTTTCTGTTAATTTATGCTCGCTAATATCTTGAGCAATAAAGATTACAGTGTTTTTAGTTTTTGGTGTTGCAGTTCCTTCAAACCATATTAATTCATCCTTTATTTTTAACTTATAAATTAATTTCTCGGTTTTATTTTCATCAAGGCTTTGGCGTATTAAATTGAGAAATTTATCTGCATCAGGTTTTGGGAAAGTTTCGTGTAAAGTTTTTCCAATAAGTTTATTTGATGGTTTGTATAAAAGATTGGGTGATGAGGGAGCAATATTAATATATTTTCCATCGTAATCAAGTTCAATCACAACATTTCTCATAGCCTTAAATAATGCCCGCAATTCGTTTTCCGATTTTTTGCGTTCATATACTTCTTTTTGTAATCTTTTGTTAATTAAAGTGAGATATTTTAAACCTTCCCTAACAAGTTCATCAAGATCAAGCTTTTCCTGACGCAGTTTATCTTCAGCTTCTTTAATACGTAACATTGCTTTGATTTGGGCTGAAAACTCAGCGAAGTCAATTGGTTTTGAAAGAAATGCATCGGCACCCGAATTAAGTCCTTTAATTTTGCTTTCGGTATCTATTTTTAAGGCCGTCAGCATAATCACCGGAATATGTTTTGTTAATTCATTGGATTTTAATTTGACACATGTCTCATAGCCATCCATTTTTGGCATAATAATATCAAGAATTATAGTATCAGGCTGTTCCTTTTGAGCAATTTCGAGACCTTCCTTACCGGATTGAGCAATTAATAAATTACAATTTGGAAGAAATTTTTTTACAACCTCATTGATCATTAATAAATTGTCCTTCTGGTCATCAATAGCGAGTATTCTTTTCATCTTAAGTATTCTTTTAAGCAAAACTTTTAAAAACATCTATATATTCAGTCGATTTTTTACTGAAAAATAAATGTTAAAAATTAATCATCCATCAATTTTGTAAATGTACAATAAAATCCAAGTGAAAATAAATATCCAGCTTAATAATCATCAACAACATCATAATCAATAGTTACCAAAATCCGTGCTTTAGGCTTTATTGATTGAACAACCTGATGCTCTCTTTCAAGGACTTTCATCCGATATTCATTTTGAGGTTCCTTGCCGCGGACAATTTGTGCTTTTTTTGTGTCGTGATATGTTAATTCAATAAAAACCCCCAGGTCCACACCTTCGGTATTAATTGCATATAAGCCATCAATTATAAGCATATCTATTCCGTCAAAATCGGTAGTCAGGCTGTCAACTTGCTCCGTAACCAAATCAATACAAGGCATCGTTGATTTTTTGTTGTTTTTAAAATCATCAATGTTTTTGTAGATTGTTTCCCAATCATATTCATTTAGCCCGACTACATTTTCAATTCCATGATTTTTTCTCCATTCGGTTCTATCAAGTGGATGAATTTTATAATAATTGTCGATATGAATTGGCTTTGCAAAAATGCCTTCTTTGCGTAGCATTTTTGCCAGAACATGAGCCAGTTCTGTTTTCCCTGATCCGGATTCGCCTGAGATTGCGACAATATATTTGTCTCTTTTTTCTTTTAAAACCTTTTCAAGAATCTTTTTAGCAGCAGTTTGATGCTTTTCTGAAATTAATAATACGTCTCCTAACATTGTTTATTGTTTTAGTGGGTTCTATTGTAAATTTCTTGTAAATTAATATTTTATTATCCTTCTAATTAATTTATTTTTATTCTCGCATTTTAGCATTTGTATTTATTTGTTTTTGATTGTTGCTGTCGTTGGTGTCGCAGAGACGTTGCATGCAACTTCTCTACCTGATATTTCACAACAATATTTAATTCCTTTTAAATGAAAATTAAATGATAATTTTCTCCAGTGTTTGGGTAATTTTGGTGATAAATTAATATTTCCTGATCGAAAATCCAATCCGGCATACGACATAATTGTAATTAATATTGTTCCGGCCATAACACCTGTGTGGATTCCTTCGCCGGTTGTTCCTCCCTGAATGTCATCATAATCACTTGTCAAAGCATCGTGAAATAAATCCCAGCTAAGTTCCAGATCGCCGATAAGATTTGCAAGATATGCATGAACAACACGGCTGAGGGTTGAGCCATGAGAGGTTCTTTGCAGATAATATTTCAGATTTTTTTCAACATAATTTTCCGGTAATGAATAATCAAGATTTTTAAGTATTTGGTCAACTTCCAATCTCCCCAAATTGTAAAAAGTCATCAAAGTATCAGCCTGTTTAGCAACTTTATAATCATCTGCCGATTTTCCTTCGGACTTTAAAATCCTGTCCATCCTGTAAATATTGTCGTATTTTTTGCGATAATCATTCCAGTCCAATTCTTTTAAATCAAAATATCCGTCATATTGTGAAATTATTCCTTCATCGGAAATTACCAGATTGATTTTTTTAATTATATTTTTCCATTTGGAAAGTTCTTCTTCAGAAAGTTTTATTTTCTCAAAAAGAGCAATTTTGTTTTTATTATCAAGCAATTCAATTATTTTAAAAGCAATGTTAAGCATCCATACAATCATAATATTTGTGTATGAATTATCTTTTAATCCACCTTGTTTTGCATTTTTATATTTTTCGTGAAATTCGTCAGGCCCCATTACATTTTTAATTTCATAACGGCCTGTTGTTTCGTTAATAATTGCTTTTCCAGCCCAAAATCGACAAATTTCGAAAAACATTTCAGCTCCGTATTTTTCAATAAATTCTTTATCATTTGTTGCCTGAAAATATTGCCAAATATTATAAGCAATAGCAAGAGATACATGCCTTTGCAAGCAACTGTAATCGTCGCCCCATTCACCTGTTAATGGATTTAGGTGGACGATTTGAGTTTCCTCCCTGCCATCACTACCACTTTGCCATGGAAACATGGCTCCCTCATAATTATTTTCTTTGGCGTATTTTCTTGCCTCATCAAGGCGGCGAAAACGATACATTAAAACTGATTTAGCAGCTTCTTTGAAATGGATATTATAAAATGGAAGAATAAATAATTCGTCCCAAAATATATGCCCGCGATATGCTTCACCGTGAAGGCCGCGAGCAGGAATCCCGGCATCAATATTTTTATTATGTGGTGAAACAGTTAACATCAAATGATATAAATGCAGTCGCAATAATTTTTGAGCCAAGCGGTCTCCCTCCAGTTTTATATCAATTTCTTCCCATAATTCCTTCCATTTCTTTTCACTTTCATTCAGGATTTTATCAAAGCTCGATTGTTTTTCTAAAAGTTTTTCAGCCTCATGCAAAGGTGCTACAACACCCTCATCTTTTGAAGTAAAAATGCTTACAATTTTTTCGATTTTATAAGAAACATTATTCCCGATTTCTTTACTAATTAAGGTGTAAGCTTCGGCATCGGAAATTACATTTTTATAAAGGGTTTTATCAATAACTTTCCCGTCAAGGAAAGAAATTATTTTATATGCTTCGGCAATTTCAATATCCGATTGTGTTGTTTTAACAACAACGAAAGCATTGTTCTTTTCTCCTCCTTCGGCAAAAGATTTTAAATGTCTTTGATTTAATTGTTTATAACGATCAACCCCATCGTTTATTAAATTTCCGTTTATTCCTGTTTTGACGGTAATTTTCCCGGAATAATTTAATGGTTTTATTGAATATTGAATGGTGGCAAGATGGGGATTTTCCATGCTTGCAATACGTTGTGATTTGATTTCGGTTTCATTTCCGTTTTTATCTTTGATGATCATTTCACGTGTAAGCAGACCGTTTTTGAAACTTAGTGTTCTGTTTATATTGAGAATTTCAATTTTATTTATATCAAGCCAATTACCATCATTGATTTTAAAATTAAAAGGAAGCCAGTTCGGGCAATTGACAAAATCTTCGTTTTCAATTAATCTGTCGCCAATCTTTGAAGTTAATCTATTGTAAACTCCTGCAATATATGTTCCCGGATAATTATTTTTATTGGCAGATGATTCTTCCAAAACACCCCGAGTTCCGAAATATCCATTTCCAACTGCGAGAAGAGCTTCCCTCGATCGCTCTTTTTTATTATCGTAATCATCGTAGCTGATTTGCCAGTTATCTTTTTCCAGTCCGTTTTCAAACCAGTTAACTATGCCTTTAAATCCGATTTCGGAAATATCTTTAACCACAATGTCAGCACCGTTGTTTTTAAGTTCTTTTTCGTTGTTTTCTCTTGCAATTCCAAGAACCAACCCAAAATTTCCCGCCTTTCCGGCTTGAACTCCCGAAACAGCATCTTCAACCACAACAGCTCTATCATAATCTACCCCAAGATTGTCGCAAGCAGTAGTAAAAATATCAGGTTCAGGTTTTCCATGAAGGCCTAACTCAGCAGACACAACACCATCAACGCGTGTTTCCATTAAATCTATCAAACTCGCAGCTTTCAAAACTGCTTCACAATTTTTGCTCGAAGAAGCTACACCAACTTTAATTTTTTCGGCTTTTAGTTTTTTTATTAAAGCAACTGTAGAATTAAAAACTTCAACACCTTCGGTTATTAAAATTTCGTTAAACGCAAAATTTTTTCTATTACCGACACCACAAATCGTTTCTTTTTCAAAATCATCAGAAGGTTCGCCAAACGGAAGTTCAATTCCGCGGGATAATAGAAACGATTCAACTCCTTTGTATCTTGGTTTTCCGTCAACAAAAGTAAGATAATCAGCAGCATGTGTAAATTCCCTGAATTTCTCTCCCAGCTTTTCTTCTCTATATTTGAGATAATCATCAAACATTTTTTTCCATGCACGGGAATGTACAAGAGCTGTTTTAGTAATTACACCGTCAAGATCAAATATTACGGCATCAAATTTATATTTTGACATAAGTGGATGTGTTTTTTCTGTTGAGGTTTTTTATTTTCAAAATTTTTCTTTTATACAAAGTTTTAAGTCGGAAGACGGAAGTCCGAAGTACAAAAAACCAACTCATAACTTTATACTTGTCATTTATGGAGTTAAGTTATTCGTTATTTTTATCCACAGATAAGCATAAGGGTTAATAATAAGCTGATTATGGTTTTTAGTGAATTGAATTTTCTGCCCCATAATATCTTTCTCATCATTGATATTAATTAAATCTTCTAAGCTTATTACTTTCTTTTCGGAAGATAAATTGTTTATGATCAATAACTTTTCGTTTTTATAAATTCTTAAATATGATAATATTTCATTAATGGGCTTTTCTTTATCATCAATTAAGTTGACCCATTCAATTTTTCCTCTTCCGAAACATTTATATTTCTTTCGAGTTTTAATTTGTCGTGATAATTTATCAAAAACTTTGTAAGAAAAACTATTAGGGTTTTCCATATTGATTTTTAATTTCTCCCAATCAATTTTCCCCCTGACCAAAAACCTTGTATCGTCTTTTCCGGTCATTTTAATCATTTCTTTATAGTAAGTTTCGTCGTTTAATTTCCCAAATTCATCACCGTAGTAAATTACCGGTGTTCCCGGTAAAGTAAGCATTATTGAATATGCAAGTGCAATTTTTCGTTCGTCACGGTCGAATAGCTCAGCCAGACGAGCGGAGATTCCTTGGCCCAAACGAAAATCCCATTTAGGATTTTTACAATAATTTTCGTGAATATATTTTCTGTCTTCTTCGCTAACATAAACCAATTCAAGGCTTAACTCATCATGGCATCTCAAAAATGTAAACCATTGCGAATTTTTTGGAATTTCTGGGGTTATTTCAGGGCTAAGCGTAAGCAATATCGGTTCTTTATTTTGCATAGCAATAGACTTGAACATCTGAGGCATTAGCGGAAAATGATAACCCGCATTACATTCGTCATTATCACCAAAATATTTTACCACTTCTTTAGGTTTTTGGCATGCTTCGGCCAATAATAAGGTATGTGGTCTGACAATATCTAAAACTGCTCTAAAAAATCTTACAATTACATGATTTTGAGGCAAATTTTCACAAGTAGTTCCATCTTCTTTCCAAATATAAGGGATAGCATCTGCCCTGAAACCATCAACTCCTAACTTGAGCCAATAAAGAATGTTTCGTGACATTTCAAGTAAAATATCAGGATTCTTATAATTTAAATCGGGTTGAAAACTGAAAAACCTATGAAAATAATACCATTCGCCATCCTTCTCCCAATTACTTGGCTCCATTCCTTCAAATAATAAACGTGTTTCTTTATATAAATCTTTGTTTTTGTTCCAGATATAATAATTTCTAAAAGGATTATCCTCACTTTTTCTCGACTCCTTAAACCAAAAATGCTGGTCGGAAGTATGGTTTAAGGCAATATCGAAAATCACTTTTATTCCTTTTTTATGAGCACTTTCGAGAAATTTGACAAAAACCTCTTTCTTTTCTTCATCGCTCGATGAGGCTGATGTTCCAAGAATCTCAGGACGGATTTTTCTATAATCACTAATATCAAAACCGGCATCCCGCATTGGCGAATCAAGAATAGGTAGTAGCCATAAACAATTAACACCTAAGTCGCTTAAATAATCTAGTTTTTCTTCAATCCCCTGAAAATTTTTATTAAATAAATCAACATATAGAGAATAAACAATTGCATCTTTATACCATTCATTTTCATGTGATTTGAATTTTACTTCTAATTTTATATTCGATAATTCTTTGATAAATCCTTCAAGTTTATCAGTAGATGTATTTGGATATAGTTTGTTCCAACAATCAAGTAAAACTTTTTCTTTATTCATATTTTTATTATCCTGTTTTTGAGATACAAAAATACAATTTTTGTTTGAATAATAATACTCAAATTTTAATAATTGCATGTATTTTTTTTAAAAAGAAACCTTCGTTAAATCCCTGTATTTATTCCTTATATATATTGATCTATAAACAATGATTAAATGTTGTTTTTTTTTAACAATTCTTAGATTATTTTCCTATAAAATTTGTCTTGATTTTGAAAAACAAATTAATGATTAAATTTGCCTTGATTTTAAATTATCTAAATTTTTTCAATGAAATCAAAAATAATAAAGTTGCAGGGCCTAAGCCCCATTGAATTGCCGATGGCCATTTTAAATAATGTTTGTACCTCAATGGGACTTAGATACTTTGTTTGCATTTTTTTAATCTTACTAATTTCCTGTTCGGAAAATCCTAAAAGCAAATCAGATATTGAAAGCAAAAAAATGAATTTTACAGACTGGCCGAAACAAGTTGTCTGGTACCAAATTTTTCCGGACAGGTTTTGTAATGGTGATACGACCAACGACCCAAAATTGATAGATCAAAAAGGTTGCTGGCCCCACGAATTAATAGAACCATGGAAGGTTCACCCTTGGAATTCCGATTGGTACGAACTTCAGCCTTATGAGAAAGAAAGCGGCAAAGATATTTGGTACAATATTACTCGTCGGCGTTATGGTGGAGATATTCAGGGAATTATCAATAAATTAGATTACTTGAAAGACCTTGGAATTACTGCACTTTATCTTAATCCGGTTTTTGTTGCTCCATCACATCATAAATATGATATTTCATACTATCATCATATTGATCCGGCTTTTGGCCCGGATCCGGAAGGTGATAAAAAAATTATTGCAAATGAAATTCCCGATGATCCTTCAACATGGAAATGGACTTCGGCAGATTCCCTGGCTTTAAAATTGATCGAAGAAGTTCATAAACGAGGAATGAAAATCATTTTCGATGGGGTTTTTAATCATGTCGGTTATAATAATTTTGCCATTCAAGACCTTATGAAAAATCAGCAGAATTCAAGATTTAAAGATTGGTTTACAATAAAATCATGGGATGATACAATTAAAAATACAAAATTTGAATATGAAGCTTGGTGGGGAATAAAAGATATGCCCGAATTTCGGGAAGATAGAAATGGTATTGTTCCTGGGCCAAAAAAATATATTTTCGATATTACAAAAAGATGGATGGATCCGGATGGGAATGGAAATACAAATAAAGGTATTGATGGCTGGCGACTGGATGTGGCTTACTGCGTTGCCCACCCATTTTGGAAAGACTGGCGAAAACATGTGAAAAAAATAAATCCCGAAGCATATATTACAGCCGAAATTATTGATTCGGTGCCAAAAATTCTTCCGTACTTACAGGGAGATGAATTTGATGGCGTAATGAATTATAATTTCCAATTTATTTGTAGTGAGTATTTTATAAACAAAAATTTGAAAGCATCCGATTTTGATTCTCTGCTAAAAAATTTAAGAAATGCTTTTCCCGAAAATGCGATTTTTGTTTCACAAAACCTTCTCGGAAGTCACGATACCGATCGACCATGTTCAAGAATTTTAAACAAAGGCATTGCAAATTTTCTTAATTGGGAGCCGTATTTTAATAACTCAAAAGCAAGAAATAAGAATTATAAAACTGAAAAACCTTCGGCTGAAGATTATGAAATTCTTAAATTAATGCTGATTTTTCAGATGACCTATCCCGGCGCCCCGATGATCTATTATGGCGATGAAGCTGGAATGTGGGGCGCAAATGATCCATGTTGCCGTAAGCCCATGATTTGGGAAGAAATTTCTTATGATGATGAAGCATATTTACCAAATGGAGAAAAAAGACAGATTGGTAATAAAGTTAAAGTCAACAATGATTTGAAGGATCACTATAAAAAATTGATAAAAATCAGAAATTGTCATTTAGCTTTGCAATTAGGTGATTTTAAGACTTTAAAAACCAACAACCGAAAAATTTATGCATTCTCAAGAACTTATAAAAATGAAACAATTTTTGTAATTATTAATAATGACATCAATAAGCAAAAAGTAGAGTTTCAAATCAAATCAAATAAATCTGTTTTTGATGTTTTAAATAATAAGAAAGTTAATAATGTTAAAGGTTCGATTTCTCTTGAAATAAAAGGAAATAGGGCTGCAATTATAAAAGAAAAATAACGAATGAATAAAATTAATAAAGCTGAACAAGAATTTGTAAAGGGATTTAACTGCTCACAATCAGTATTGTCTGTTTATTGTGAACAATTTGGTTTAGATAGAAATACTGCTTTTCTGCTTTCCAGTGCTTTTGGGGGAGGAATAAATAAAATGGGTGAAATCTGTGGGGCTGTTTCAGGTGCAATAATGCTGATTGGTTTAAAATATGGAAGAATAGATGCTGATGACCAAGATGCAATTGATAGAACCGAAAAGCTGACAAGCCATTTCTTAGATGAATTCAAAAAAAGAAATAAATTTCTGAAATGCAAAGAACTTCTTGGATATGATTTTGCTATTGAAAGTGAAAATGAATTTATTAAAGCCAATGGCCTTACAAAGCAACTTTGTCCGAAATTTGTAAAAGATGCTGTGGAAATATTCGAAGAAATTATTAAGGATCAATAATAAAAAATAAATTCTTTTATCTGTTTATATGTTTAATTGTTATTTTTACAATATAATAACAATTAAATAAAATTGCAATTTTATGGCTAAAATTTATTTTGAGGGTCTGGAAAGAAGATTTGTCAATTAAGTAAAGTAATTATTCAATCTAAAAAAGAA
>JAEINX010000125.1 GCA_016342645.1 Bacteroidales bacterium
CAGAAATGATCGTAACTAATGGAAATGCCTGGACTTCTGATAAAGTTAGTGTCTGGTGTGACTGGAATAATGACTTTGAATTTGATGACCTTCCCGGAAGTATCGAAAAATATGTTTTAACAAATGATGGAACAGGTGCAGTATTTACAGGTGATATTACAGCTCCTGTTGGTGCTTTAGGAGGAGCCCACAGAATGCGAGTAAGAATGACATATAGTGTTGATCCTTTCCCTTGTGATAATTCTTCTTATGGTGAAGTTGAGGATTATACAATAATAGTTGGTGATGTCATTCCACCGGTAATTACTTGGAATCCTGCTTCATTCGAAGTATTTCTTGAAGAGGGAGAAACAGTTGAAGAATTCCTTACTATTGGTAATATTGGTGAAGGAATTTTATTGTGGGAAATTGATATTGAACCACCGGCTGACCCTTGGTTAACAGTTAATCCATTAACTGGAATGCTTGACCCGCAAGGTTCTGAGGAAGTTACTCTTGATTTTGATGCCGGTACTTATCCTGCCGGAACAGTGTTATCAACCGACCTTGTTCTTATAAGCAATGATACTTTAAATCCTGAAATTATTATTCCTGTAACTATGACTATAAATGCACCACCTGAACCACACTTTATTTTTGAAGGTGGTGACCCTTCAAGTCCACTCTGGACTATTTATATTGGTGGTGCCACATTAAACAATTCTGATATTGATCTGGAAGCCTACGATGAAATTGCTATTTTCGATGGCGATGTTATGGTAGGTGCATTTATTTTAGAACAAGTTTGTACTCCTGAAAATCAATTTGAAAATGATTTAACAGCATTTAGTGTGTTAGTTACACAGCCAGGTTATCAAGCCGGTAATCCATTCTCTTTCAAATGTTGGGATGCAAGTGAGCAATTAGAAGCCGATGTTTTCCTTTATGAATTCTTCAATCCTTATGGAGACGCATATGTGGGAGATGTATTTCCTTCAGCAGACGGAGATTATAGTATTGCTACTATTGACTTCTTTTCAATTGCAGCGCAAACTTTCAACTTAGGATTTGGTTTCCAATTTATTTCTTCAGCAGTTGATCCTATTGATCCTGATATGACCGTTGTTATGGCTGATGTATTAAACGATAACCTTGATTTCGTAAGAAATTCACTTGGCCAAACACTGCGTAAAATTGGTCCTAATTGGGTTAACGGTATTGGTGACTGGATTGTTGATGAAGGTTATCTTGTGAAAATGTTTGCTGATGATTCATTCACAATCATGGGTGCTCCTGTTAATCCTTCTACTCCAATTCCTGTTGTATTTGGATTCCAATTTGTAAGTTATTTACCAGCCGATCCAATGGACGCTCTCCTTGCATTTGAAACTATCATTGGTGATGATCTTGATTTTATTAGAAATTCACAAGGTCAAACCTTACGTAAAATTGGCCCTATTTGGGTTAACGGTATCGGTGATGCTTCACCAGGCGAAGGTTATCTCGTAAAAATGTTTGCTGACGGTGAAATTATTTATCCTGCTGCTGCAAAATCTAGTGGTAAAACAACTGTGGCACCAACTCACTTAATTTTCGAAGGTGGTAATGCAGCCGAGCCTGTTTATACTTTGTATATTAATGGTTTGGGAATTGGCGATGAAGTAGCAGCTTATAACGGAGATGTTATTCTCGGTTCAATGAGTGTTGTTTCAAACAATGTTTTTGAAAATGATCTACCAATATTCAGCCAGTTGGTAAGCGGACAAGGATATGTGGCCGGTGAACCTATTTCATTGAAAGTTTGGTCTAATGATAATGTTGTAGTTGCAGATTTCGAAATGGAATCAGTTTACAATTCTTATGTATCAAATGTTTACCCAAGTAATGACGGTGAATATAGTGTTGTTAACATAACAAGAGGTGCAACACTTACGGGAGAATTGGTAATTTATCCAAATCCTGCAACAAATATGATCAATATTTCTTCCCCAAACCAACTTAACAATGTAGTTATTTTCAACAATGTTGGCCAATCGGTTTATGAAGGAAATAGCACAACCATCAATACAAGCAATTTCAATGCCGGTGTTTATATTATTAGAATAGAAACTACTAACGGAATAGAAACTCAAAAGTTTACTATTAAATAGAAGTTCTAAAATAATTTGTTTTGAAAAGCTGCTCATTTTGAGCGGCTTTTTTTATGCTTTACAATTTTTATTTACAGAAATTTCATTTCTACTTTCATCAATAATTCCATTACTATAATATAGTCTCTGATTTTCGTATGATTTTCCGTTAATCATAAACCTTAAATCTAAAATTATCAATCATAAATCTTAATCTACGGTAATTACCCTATAGATTTACATAATTCACTCTATTTCACAAAGAGTAGTCTTGTAGTATCTTTGCCTCGTTGATCATTTTACTCAAAACTGAAAGAAATATGAATTGCAGGGTTTCTTATCCTTCTATGTTTTGAGTTTGATCAACAAAAAAACGGAATAAGAACTCTGCAATTCTTTTGTTAATAATTGATTGGATAAAAATTATAAATAAAATGATCTAAAACCAAATAATTTAAATGTTTAACTAATTCTAATTATCATGAAAAAATTAAATCTTATTCTGTTAGGTCTTCTGATTTGTTTAGGCCATGGCCTTATGGCTCAAAAATCAACTCCATTTGCTGATAAAACAGCGAATGTTGATAAAATAAATGTCAAATTCGACTTCCCTGCTGAAGGGAGAACTTCAAAAAAAGGTAGCGGCTACAGTGCAAACGTTGATTTATTAAATCCAAAACCGAAAAAAGTAGCTTTAGTAAGTTTCTACCTTTATGATCCGGCTAGTGGGAAGGCTTCAACAAAACATGGAGCAGCAGCAACAACCTATTCTGCTGCCGTGTGGCGAACAGCAGACGCTTTGGCACAAACTCATGTTGATGGATTTTATGAAAAAAGTATTGAACCCTTAATTGCCGGATTTAAAGAGTATGGGATTGATTTGTTAACCCCTGATAAGTTTCTTGATACAGAAGAGAAAAAAGATTTTTTCTATGGTTTTAATCAGGAATCGGGAAAAAAAGAAAAAACTAAAAGAACACAAATTGGTGCCTATGTGCAGGCAACTGCATCAACAATAAAAATATGTCCTTATGATGAAGGCTATAGGCCGTTTTTTGTTGTTAACGAGCCCCTAAGCAACTCTATGCTTTCTAATTTCGTCAACATGGGAGTTTTTGGAGCAAACAGAAAAATGACATCAAGCCTCGGTTACGAGCTGACAAAAGGATTGGATGTTGATGCTGTGGTGGTTTGCTTCATCGTTACTCGTAAGCCAAAGAAAAACAAAGAAGATTATGTTGTGGATGCTGTTTCGCTTTTTATGTTTGGCCCCAATCCTAAAGCAGATGGCCCTGATGATAAAAATCGCGGACAATTTTATTGTGGAACACGATATTTCGCAAAGCAATTGGAGTTCGCAAATGCAAAATCAGGTGTTACAAGTTATGATTATATGGGTAATGTAATGACTGCTTTGTCAAAGAAAATGGGTAATTGGGTAATAAATAAGGCTAAGAAATAGATAAAATTTCTATGAACCATCAAGACTAAACTCCACAAAGTATTTATTAAAATGGCAAATAAAGGAAATATGGGTAATAAAGATAATATGGGTTTAACACCTTATATTCTTTTACCTCTATTCCCTTTATCTATTAATTTATTAAAGCAAAAACTATGAAACTCAAAGTCATATTATTATCAATTTTATTAATCCCTTTTGCCTTAAAAGCACAAAAAACAATATGGGCAAAACCCCTCACTCATGATGTTTCTTTGGTATCAAACTTACATAAAGTTTGTACTGACAGTGAAGACAACTTCTATGTTATGGCTAATTTCGCACGTAAAATTAGCTTTGGAACAATAGAACTTAAAAGCGGAAGTAAATCGCCCGATGTGAATGATGCATTTATTGCCAAGATAGATCCTTATGGGGAAACTATCTTTTGGGGTATTCAGATCACTGGCCTGGGAAATATTGAAGGAAAGTCTATTACCACCGACTCTCAAAACAATCTGTATGTTACCGGTTCTTTTGAAGGTGAAACTACATTTGGCCAAACTACAATCAGCCCGAAACATAAGTTTGGCTTTTTTATAGCAAAATATAATTCTAATGGAGATTTTCAATGGGTTAGACAAGGAGGTAATTATGAGTCGAAGTGGGGTGTTGCAACAACTTTCGGATATGCTGTTAAAACAGATAAATTCGGTAATGTATATGTTGCGGCTAATGTTCTGGGCATGTACGATGATTGGGTACATGACCCTTCTCTGCCAATTGAAAAACAGTATCTTGGCAAAGCCTACTTTGAAGATCAGGCTATTGAAGGCGATGAGTTTTATACAGGTAATCATACTGTTATTGTAAAATTAGCGCCCGATGGCAACCTGATTTGGAAAAGGGTAGGAGCTCTTAATCTTAATTTGGTCGATCTTGCCATTGATGAAAATGAAAATACATATTTGACAGGAAGTATTGGAGGGACAAGTGTTTTTGAAGGAAAAAAAATCGAAGCAAACGGTTTGTCCGATATTATCGTTATCAAATTTGATAATAAAGGTAAAACAGCTTGGATAAAACAGTTTGGAACAGGTAAACCATATAGTAGTGGTGCTTATGCAACAAAACCCGCTAATGATATAGAAGGTGGTCAGTTTATTGCTATTGATGCTGCCGGAAATATTTACTTTACCGGTGTTCATTTCGATGGGGCAAAGTTTGATGATAAAACGCTTTCTTCCAATGCAAACATAAAGGGGATGGAGGTTGGAAATGCTTTTTTGGCTAAACTTGATAAGGAAGGCAATATTAAATGGATTAAAAATGCTGAAGGAAAAGGAACCGCAAATCTTTCAGGTATGGTATGCGATAAAAACGGCAATGTATATATATCAGGGGCCATAGTATTCAAGAAGGTTACATTTGATGGAAAAAAAGCAAAAGGCCCATTTATTATGAAATTCGATACTGACGGTGAAATACAATGGGTGGATGATGCCGATACCCGCGATAAATCATGGGGTAAAACGGTTAAGGTTAAAGTTTCATGGATAAGCGGCCTGGCCATTAACAAAACTGAGGATTTTCTATATACTACCGGAAACGCAATTAAAGAAACCAAAGAAAGTAGGGTTAGCGGACTATATGAAACCACTACCACCACAACAACTGAAACTTTAATTGCCGTAAGTAAAATAAAAACTGAATAAAAAATAAATATAAAAGAAAAAAAATGTATATTTGTTATTTAAAAATAACTAAGAAATTAATTTAATAAAAATTATTAACCTAAAATTAGGAGGACAAACAATGAAAAAAAAATTACTATTAATTATTTTATTATTCTGTGCATTTTCAATAAATGCACAATGGGTACCGGTTAACAATGGTTTACCTGACTATCCCCCAACAAGCATGGTCAACTGGGTTGACACTATGGTTGTCAGTACCTATGGGGGTGGAATTTATTTAACTTATGACCAAGGTGAAAACTGGGTTACAATGCCGGGAACTCTTCCCAATCTGTTTGTAAATAAAATTGAATATAACGGAACACAATTTGATCCTATAAGTGTTGCAACAGCAGGAGGGCCGTTTATTTGTGTTAACGGTGGCTACATAGATTGCAATGGTACCGGGTTAACAAATAACGATATCAACTTTTGGGCCGGTGCACCTGAAGGCTGGCCCTTAGTGGGAGATGCTATTGCCGGTACAAGTGGTGATGGTCTGTATGCAGCCGAATGTCCCAGTTCATTTGTTTATAATTGGGCTCTTTCTAATGCCGGTTTAAGTGGTGATGCTTTATTTGCTAACGACGCGCTTATGGCTGCAGATTTTGCTTTATTAGCAACTGAAGGCGGATTTTATAAAGCTTTGCACGGTGATACGGAATGGACAGAAAGTAACATCGGACTTAGTGGCGATGCACTTAAAATAAATAGTTTTAGCTATTTAGGTACAATAATTTTTATTGCTACTGATGGGGGATTGTATTATACAACTGATTCTGGAGAAAGCTGGACTGTTATTTTATCGGATGAAAAACTAAATATAGCATTTTATATGAATACAGATATCTCGCCATCCGGTTATATGATGTTTGCACTTGGCGAAAATGGTTATAGTACCGAGGATTTTGTGAATTGGAACCAGATGGATTTTGGAAGTATTGAAGGAGAAGTTACAGCGGCAGGAGCTGATACAACAAACCTATATATAGGTTTTACAAACAATACAAAATCAGGAAAAGGAAACGGTGGTATGTATAAAAAACCCATAGAACAATTATTGGTAGGTATTGACGATGAAAACTTCTCAGGTTTATCAAAATTTAGTTTAGAGCAAAATCATCCTAACCCGTTTTCTCAATCAACAAATATTTCATATTCTTTAAAAAAATCAGATTTCGTTAGTCTGAAAGTTTATGATTTTGCCGGAAGAGAAATAAAAACCCTGATTCATAAATTCCATGAAAAAGGTATATACTCTGTGGTTTTTGAAGGGGAAAACCTTCCAAATGGAATATACACTTACAAAATACAACTTGGAAATGATTTATATAAAACAAAGAAAATGATATTGATTAAATGAGAAAATGATTGAAAGTGGGTAAGGAACGAAAGGGATGCCATCCCTGCCTACGCATTTAACATAAAAATAAATATTTATAAACTTAAATAGGAGAACAAAACATGAAAAAAAATTTACTATTAATTATTTTATTATTCTGTGCATATTCACTTTCTGCACAATGGGTACCGGTAAACACCGGCTTACCTGATTATCCACCAACCTCCCTTTTCCCATTCACTGATACAATGGTTTTAAGCACATATGGTGGGGGTGTTTTTAAAACACTTGATAATGGTGAAAATTGGATCGATATTAATGAAAACCTTGGAAACTTATTTGTTAATGATATAAGAGGTTTTTATTCATCAAGATCAATGTTCCTGGCTACACAGGGTGGCCCATATATAACATTTGATCAGGTCGATTATACAAATTGCACTTCAACAGGTTTAACTAATACAGAAGTTAATTATTTCTGGTGGGGCGTTGAAGATATGGGTGGAGATTTTATGGTTGGCACTAATGGAGGCGGAGTATTTGCATCAGAGGAATGGACCGGGCCCTGGACCGAAGCAAATACCGGTGTATCAGGTGCCGGTATGGTGATTAATGATATAGCTGGTTATGAAGGTGAAGTTGAATATGCTGTTATGGCAACTGATGGAGGAACTTATTGGGCCAATAATGGTGCAACAGAGTGGACAGAAGTAAATACCGGACTAAGTGGTGATGCCCTTAAAGTTAAAAAAATTGCCGGCTTAGGTTTTTTTGTTATGATTGCCACTCACGGTGGATTGTACTATAACAATGAAATGGCAGATAACTGGACTTCTTTGATTCCTGACGAAAAACTCAATATAATACTTGCCCTACCTAATCCGATTGCACCTCCGGGATTCGTATTTTTTGCTTTAGGTGAAAAAGGTTTTTACTCAGAGGACATTTTTAACTGGACACCGATGGATTTAGGTGGAATTGAGGGAGAAGTAACAGCCGCACATATCAATTCAACAGATTTATTCCTTGGTTTTACAACAACAACAAAATCAGGAAAAGGTAATGGTGGGGTTTATAGAAGGCCATTAGATCAAATTTTAGTCGGTATTGAAGATGGAAATCTTTCTGATTTGGAGAAATTTAGTTTAGAACAAAATCATCCTAATCCATTTTCTCAATCAACTAATATTTCTTATTCTCTGAAGAATTCAGATTTTGTTAGCCTGAAAGTCTATGATTTTGCAGGAAGAGAAATAAGAACCATGGTAGATAATTATCAGAATGAAGGTAACTATTCAGTAGTTTTCGAAGCTGGAAACCTTCCAAATGGAGTTTATACTTATATTTTACAAATTGGAAAAAACATTAAAAAAGCAAAAAAGATGGTTTTGCTTAAATAAATGTCTGACCCTTTTTAGTCCTGAAATAAAAAAAAGCTACCCTTAAAAGGTAGCTTTTTAAATTAAGAATAAGTGTTTTTTTTATATTCTTTGGAAATATCTAATCTTCTACTACAGATTTTTCAACTACTGTGTTTGTAGTTTCTAATTTCGATTTAAAAGTATTATTGTTTGATCCAAAATCAGATGGATAAATTAGTTCACCATCGGCAAACATTTTTACAAGATAACCTTGGCCGGGAGCAGCATCGCCAATTCCATTAACCCAGTTTGGGCCGATTTTTCTAAGCATGCTTCCCTGAGAATCTCTTATAAAATCAAGATCATCGACTATAATAGTTCCGAAAGCGACAAGGGCATCCATTGCTGAAGTTGGGAAGTAACTAACAAATTGAAAACCTGCTACTACACCGATAGGAGTTGAAGGATCGACTAGCGAACCTGTAATTGTAAATGAATCATTACTACTCATTTTTACGAGATATCCTTCTGCAAAAATCCAATCACCAATATTATTAACCCAATTTGGGCCGATTTTTCTTAAGGTTGATCCTTGAGAATTCCTGACAAAAGTAAGGTTATCGCTTAACACCTCAGCCATAACTGTAGTCATATCCTTATCAACAGGATCAACGTTTGATGAAATAAATTGAAAGCCTGTTAACAATTCAATTGTTTGACTTGTACCGCAAGGTGCTTGTTGAATTCCTTGCCCTTCAAAAGCATTAATAAAGGTTTGTGTATTAGGAACAGGCCAGATATCCTGAATAACGATATCATGGTTTGGAGCAATCAAAATGTAAGTCGGATAAGCAGCAATTTGATAATCAGTATTAATTGTTAATCCTCCGCCTTCTTCACCGCTTATAGCGGGAAAGTCAATTCCATGTTGTGCCATATACTGAAGAACATGGGCGTTGTCATCGTATCTTGATACGCCTATAACAAAAAGGTCTGCGGTATTGCACCCAAATAATTCGTAAGCCTCGTTTAAATAAGGAACGGTGCTTGCACAGGCGCCTCAACCATCATAGAAGAAATCAAGACATACGTATTGACCTCCGTCTAAAATCTCAAATAGGTTTATCTCAACTCCGTAAATGTCGGTTGTTGTAAAATCAACAGCTTCGGTGAGCGGTGTTTGAGAAAAACCAAATGTTGTAGCAAATAGCATTGCTACGATTAAAGTCAGTTTTTTCATTTTTAATAAATCTATTTAATTTATATTTTCATTATCGAAACAAAGATATATTTTTATTTGAATGCAGACATATAAATATGTAAAAAAATAGTTATTTTAAATAGGTTTGCACTAAAGCGAAATAAAACAAGAAATGTATAAAACTGATAAAAGACGCAAATGAATTTGCGTTTCTTTGCGTTCGTTGCGGTTTATTTTCTTCATTAAAGATGCCATAGTCATAGTTAAGTAAAGAGATAGTTTATTAATATTTTGACAGGAAATTTTTTTGATAAATTAGATAGAAATTTGAATGGCGAAACGAATTAAAAAAATATTACTAAATTTGACCTCAAACCGAAAGATGTTGAGTTTTGTAACTCTCTGAATTTGGTTGGTATAATTAACGTTAGTCAGAACTAACAATGTAAACCAAATTAAAAATTATATGATATGGAAGAAATTTTGAAGACAAACAAAAAGACAAATAAAATTGATTTGAAAGTAAAACTTTCAACATTATGGATAGTAGTAATGTTTAATATGATTTTTGCAGATATTTATTCAATAGTGGTAGAACTAGTTAATAAAAGCGCAATTGATAATTCAGGTGATATAAAAACCATAATGGCTATTGCTGCTGTTGTAACCAACATTCCAATCTTAATGATTTTCTTATCAAGGATTCTAAAATATAAAACCAATCGTTTAGCAAATATCATAGCCGGTTTTCTTACTATTGTTTATGTAGTTGGCGGTGGAAATATAGCTCCTCATTATATTATTGCAGCTACAATAGAGGTTGTTTTATTATTGATTATTATCATTAATGCATGGAGATGGACTGAATAAAAAGAAACTAATTTCTACATTTAGAATGGAAATGAGTGATGAAATTTATTAGAATTTAGTTGATGATAATAACTATCGCACAACATTTCAGAATTTAAGACTCAGTTAAGCCCCCAAAAAAACGCAATATTGTTTAATAACTAATTTTTTCTACTACCACAAAATCAACCACTCTGAGAAATTAAATAATAGTTGGTAGTAATAAAGAAGTTTCTAAGATATGGAATTGAGGAGATAAGTTTTATTTGTTCTTTCGGTTTCAAATTGAATTTAATATCATAGTTTGGATTTATAAAATAAAACACTCTATTATCTTTACAATAAGCATTTCGCTTTATAATCCTCTCAAATCTTTCGATAGTAATTCCGGTTTCTTTTACTTCTAAAAGTCCTTTGATTTTATCATCTTTTTCACCAAACATTTTTAGAATTAAGCGGTAAATTGGAGCAGGGAGAATATGAAAGTACGGCATTTTCGATAAGATTTTGCTTTCGCATATTTGTTGATGGCCACCAAAAGGATTTTGCCAGGGTGGAAATCCGAGGAAAAACTTGCCATTTGGTTTCAGAAATTTTTTCACAAATCCCATAAATTTGTTTTGGTCGTGAATATGCTCCAAAACATCCCTCATTATAATTAAATCGAATTGCCCGATATCATAAATATCATAAATGTCGGCATTAATGAATCTTATGTTTTCTTTGTTGGGATGATCCTGATAAAACATATTTGCATTTTTAATCTTCCCTAAAGCCAGATCAACACCAATTACCATTTTACAACCAATATCAAGAAAGGGTTTCAAATTCCCGCCTTCTCCGCAGCCAATCTCTAAAACAGAAATGTTTTCATCAATTTGCATACTTCTTTCAATAAACGGAATAACATAGTTTTTGACAGTAAATTCCTGTTCTTTAAAATATTTTTCTCTTAGAATATGTCTTTCTTGCATTACTTATCTTTTTCCTGTTTTCTAAACGGGTTTTTTCACTCAGT
>JAEINX010000126.1 GCA_016342645.1 Bacteroidales bacterium
CCCTGAAACGCTATATGAACGTACTAAAATGCTATATAAACCCACTGAAATGCTGCAATGACACTATAAAAAACTTTAAATGCAAACTAAAACCTATAATTATTGAAAAAACATCAGGAATATTAACCATATTCAATCTCCCCAATCCCATCAATCCCCTCAATCCCCTCGACGAATGGATGTATGATTTCAAATTAGTAGCTCGCATCACCCTCGCCGACAAACCGCAATTGTTAGAAGTACTAGGATTTTTAGTCAGAAGTTAGAATGCTTCATTGCTATTAAAAAAGATAATTTCCATCAGGGGAAATAATCAGAAAAACAGTTTCTATTACTTTAAAAAAGTTTCTTTAATCCTATTTCATCAATAATTTACTAATTTTGATGATGGAATTTCTTTAAAATTTAAATTATTTGAAAAATGAAAATACTTCCAATTGAAAAAGTTAGAGAAGCAGATTCTTATACAATAGAAAACGAACCGATTCAATCAATTGACCTCATGGAGAGGGCAGGGACAACATGCTCGGAATGGATTAAAAAAAATATTAATAAAACTAAGAAAATTAAAGTCTTTTGCGGGCCCGGAAATAATGGTGGCGATGGATTGGTAGTTGCCCGATTATTGTCCGATCAAAACTATTCAGTCGATGTTTGTGTTATCAGATTCACCGAAAAAGCATCTGAAGATTTCACTATTAATTATCAAAGATTAGAAAAATATCAGAATGTCAAGATAATTAATTTATATGAAAAAGATAAGCTTCCCAAAATTTCAAAAGATGAAATAATTGTTGACGCAATCTTTGGTTCAGGATTATCGAAACCGATAAAAGGATTTATTGCCAAAGTAATTAAACATATCAATTCGAGTGAAGCAATAATTATTTCCGTTGATGTCCCTTCGGGCTTGTTCTGCGACACAAGCAGCATCAATAGCGGAGGAGCAATAATAAAAGCTGACTACACCCTAACATTTCAGTTCCCGAAGTTTGCGTTTTTATTTCCCGAAAACGAACAATTCGTCGGCAATTGGAAAGTACTTTCGATAGGTTTGCATAAAGATTATATTAATTCGCTTGATGTTAAAAACTATTTTGTTGAAAAAGAATATTTCAAAGACTATCTCATTAAAAGGAAAAAATTCAGCCATAAAGGAAATTTCGGCCATGCTTTATTGATTGCCGGAAGCTACGGTAAAATGGGTGCTGCTGTACTTGCATCTGAGGCTTGCCTTCGTTCTGGGGCAGGGCTATTGACCTGCCACATTCCGAAAAAAGGCTATGAAATAATTCAAACAAGCCTACCCGAAGCTATGGTAAGTATTGACAAATCGGATGAGTTTTTCACCAAATCACCGGATATTTCTTTTTATAATGCAATAGGTATTGGGCCCGGCCTTGGCAACAACGAATTAACTCAAACAGCCTTGAAATTATTAATTCAAAATTCAAATATTCCTTTATTATTCGATGCCGATGCAATAAATATAATTTCCGAAAATAAAACATGGTTACATTTTTTACCGAAAGGTTGCATTTTCACACCTCATCCAAAGGAATTTGAACGACTTGTCGGGAAATCAAAAAATAATTTCGAACGCAACGAAATGCAGAGAGAATTTTCGATAAAATTTAATTGTTATTTGGTTTTGAAAGGTGCTTTTACTGCAATCACTTGCCCCGATGGTAGTTGCTTTTTCAATTCTACAGGAAATCCGGGAATGGCAACAGGCGGAAGCGGAGATGTTTTGACAGGTGTAATTCTTGGCTTGCTTGCTCAAAACTATCACCCTAAAATTGCTTCAATACTTGGCGTTTACTTGCATGGACTTGCCGGAGATTATGCCGCAAAAAAAATCGGACAGGAATCTATGATAGCCGGAGATATTATTAAATATTTAAGAAAAGCATTCAGGATGATTAAAGATGAATAAGTTTTTGGGTTTCCAAGCCCTTAGGATGGTGTGAACGAAATAGTGTTAATTCGTCCTAATATTTTTATTGATACTTACTTTATAAAAACCGTTAAAACGGTTAATGTTTTTATATTTCATTAATAACCCACGACTTAAGTCGTGGGTTGCTTAGGTCGAGTAATTTCACTAAGCATTTTAATGGTTTATTAAATGAACGAACATTTTTTTAAATTAAGAAAATTTTGCATATTAGTAATTTAAAACTAAATTTGTCAGAACAATTTTTAAAAATCAATTGTTATGAAAAAAAAGACAAAATTTTATTTAATCATATGTTTGATTCTTATTTTTGCAGTTTTTATAATAGCCGAAATTGGATTAAGAGCTCTGGGGTTTTCAGGATCAGACTCAAAACCAAAACTAAACATAAGTGTTGAGCCGGGAAATAAATATTTTAAAAAAGACAGTATTCTGGGTTATACTCATTTGCCCGGAGTCTTTTTTGTAACTTTAAATGACAACTATACATTTATTACAAGTCATTTAGACAATACTCTAAGAGTAACCCATCCGATTTCAGATGATAGCTTATTCATTGATTTCCCGAAAATTTGGATGATGGGCGGTTCAATAACCCATGGTTGGTCAATCAACGATTCCGAAACTTTTCCATGGCTTGTACAAGATCATTTCTATAATGACTATGAAATAATGAATTTTGGTGTTAGCGGATATGGAACCATACATTCATTGCTTCAAATTTTACAAGCCCTGGAAACGCAAAAAAAACCTGAAAAGATAATAATTTTTTATGCTTCCTTTCATGATATGAGGAATACATTTTCGGCAAGGCGTAAAAAAGCAGTTACTTCAATGAATTTCCTTGGCCCCTTAACCCAACCTTATGCAAGCATTGATGATAACAATAAATTGCAAATTCACAATATTGACACAGTTGTGTACGAAGAATTTCTCCTCGCTAATAAACTGGCTGTAGTTAATTTTTTGGAAAACGTTTATTTGTATTTCGATGGAAAATTTTCAAACGATAAGGAAATTACGAAAGCAATTTTATTGAGAATCAATGAAATTTGCAAAGAAAACAATATTGAATTTATTGTGGCAGGAATTTTCCCCGATCAGGAAACACTTGATATGTTGGATTATTGTGATTCAAATAACATTAATATCCTCGACATTTCTGTTCCTAAATCAAAAGAATATGTAAATTTGCCTCATGACGGACACCCAAGCCCTCTTGCAAACAAAATTTATTCCGAAAGAATCATCAATTATATTAAAAAGTCTAAAAATAAAAACTAAAATATAAATAATTAATATGGAAGCTATTAAAATTATTCTATGGGTTTTGATCTTTATTGTATTTTATGCATATCTCGGTTATGGAATCTTATTATTTATAATAATAAAAATTCGGCGCTTACTTGGTTTAAGAAAAATATTTACGGGAAATGAAGATTACGAACCCGAAGTTACACTTCTTGTAGCTGCTTATAATGAAAAAGATTATATTGATGCAAAAGTTAAAAACTCTTTTGATCAATCGTACCCGAAAGAAAAAATAAAAAATGTTTGGGTTACCGACGGTTCCGATGATGGAACTCCCGAATTATTAAAGAAATACGATGGTGTTACTGTTTATCATAAAGACGAACGTGCCGGAAAAATTGCAGCCATGAACAGGGGTATGGATTTCGTTGAAACTCCAATAGTAATTTTTTCAGATGGAAACACAACGCTTGGAATAGATGCCGTAAAGGAAATAGTAAAACTTTTTAGAAATCCGAAAGTAGGTTGTGTATCGGGCGAAAAACGAATTGTTCAAAAAGGAGTAGATGCGGCAGCAGGCGCCGGCGAAGGAATTTACTGGAAATATGAATCTACATTAAAAAAATGGGATGCCGAATTGTATTCTGTTGTTGGCGCTGCCGGTGAACTATTTGCAATTCGAACAGAATTATATCAACATGTTGAAAAAGACACTCTTCTCGATGATTTTATTATTTCATTAAGGGTGGCAAAAAAAGGTTATACTATTCAATACAATCCCGAAGCCTATGCTATCGAAACAGCTTCAGCTAATGTCAAAGAGGAATTGAAACGAAAAATCAGAATTTCTGCCGGTGGAATTCAATCAATATTGCGATTACCGGAACTGTTAAATCCATTTAAATATGGTGTTCTCTCATTTCAATATATTTCCCATCGCGTTCTTCGTTGGACTTTGGCCCCATTATCTTTATTATTTATTTTTTTATTAAACCTTGTTTTAAGTATTAAGATCGGGTTTTTTGACTTTAATAATATTTACACATGGTTATTCTGGGGACAAGTGGTTTTTTATATTCTTGCATTAATCGGTTGGTATCTCGAAAACAAAAAAATTAAAATAAAAATCCTTTTTATCCCATACTATTTTTTCATAATGAACCTTTCGGTTTATCTTGGATTTAACCGATTTATAAAAGGGAAACAAAGCGTAAAGTGGGAAAGAGCAAAACGAGGATAAAATTTTGAGCGGAATAAAAGATATTTTCTATGAATAAAGTTGATAAAATAAATAAAATTAGAGTTCTTGAATGTATTCGTCAGGGACAAGTCGGAGGTGGTGAGTCGCACGTAATTGATCTTGTTACAACCTTAAACAAAGACTTGTATGAACCCATTGTTCTTTCATTCACCGACGGACAAATGGTGAGAACTTTAAAAGAAGCCGGAATAAAAACTTATGTTATTCATACGGAAAGAGGATTTGATTTCGGTGTGTGGAAGCAAGTACTTCAACTTATGAAAAATGAAAAAATTGAATTGCTCCATGCACACGGAACAAGAGCTTTTTCCAACACTTTTTGGGCTGCAAACAAACTCAATATTCCAATAGTTTATACAGTTCATGGTTGGTCATTCCATCAGGATCAGAAACCTGTTATCAGGCGAATCAGAGAATACATTGAAAAACTTCTCATCAGTAATGCCAATACTACAATAACAGTTTCATACAGCAATCAAAAAGATGGGGTAGATCGTTTTAATATGCCGCGATCAACGGTCATTTATTATGGTATTAATCTTGAAAGATTTAATCCAAATAAAAAATTTATTGATATTCGAAAAGAATGGGGTGTTCCCGAAAATAAAACTTTGGTTGGTTTTTTGGTTAGGATGACAATTCAAAAAGATCCTTTTACTATGGTTAAAGCAATCAAAAAAGTAATGGATGAAACTCCCGATGTTTTATTTTTAATGATAGGTGAAGGCGAACTAAAAGATGATACATTAGAACTTGCCAAGGAACTTGGTGTGATACCAAGTATTATCTTTAAAGATTTTCGACAAGATGTTCCTGAAATCCTGAATGCTATAGATATTTATTGCCTTCCATCATTGTGGGAAGGTCTTCCTATAGGGCTAATTGAATCAATGGCTATGAAAAAAGCTATTGTCGCCTCACCGGTTGATGGAACCAAAGAAGCTATTGTAAATAACGAAAGTGGAATACTCGTACCGGAAGGTGATTCAACAGCAATTGCAAATGCTATCCTAAAGTTACACAAAGACAAAAACTTGCGTGAGAAATATGGTGAAAATGCTTATCAGTTTGCAATAAAACAATTTGATGCTCATCGTATGGCATGGGAGGTTGAAAAAATTTATAATAAAATTCTTTCCACTTCAAAAGTCAACAAATTTGTGAAGTTTAAATTAAAAATCAAAAGTTTAATCCCATTCACTTTAGCAAAACGCATCAGAGGATTTTATCAAAAAGTTTCAAGTGTGTTTTATAAAGGATCAAAATATTATTGTCCTTTCTGCAAAAATTCCTTTAGAAAATTACGATCAAGCGGGCATGATATTCCTTTTTTACAAGATATTAAAATTATTGGTAGCGGACACCGAAAAAACTCATTATGTCCTCGTTGTTTTTCTATTGATAGAGAACGCTTAGTTTATTTGTTTTTAAAAGAAAAACATGAAGAAATTTTTTCAAAAAAGCTGAAACTTCTTCATATTTCGCCTGAGGCTTCATTGAAATCTTTTTTCAATTCCCTTACTAACATTGATTATATAATCGGACGAAACTATCGTGATAATTATTATTATAGAAATGAAAGGATTCAGATGAATTTATTTAATCTGCATTATCCCGATAATGAGTTTGATATAATTGTGTGCAATCATGTTCTTGAGCATGTTAAGGACGATGAATTAGCAATGTCGGAATTAAATAGAATATTAAAACCCGGTGGTTTTGCTATCTTACAAGTCCCTTACTCAAATTCAATTGACGAAACTATTGACGATGAATTCCTTATTTTACCTGAGCATAAAGAAAAATATTTCCCTAAATTTGAAAAGGTAAGAATTTATGCTAAGGATTATCCCGAAAAACTTAAGCAAGCAGGGTTTACGGTGGAAAGATTTAATCCGGCAAATGAAAAAACCGAAATTGATATTAGTAAATATGCTCTTAATCCCGAAGAAGATCTTTTTGTAGGGTATAAGTAATAATTAGGTTTCTTTTCTTGCATTATTAATATTTCTGATTTTCTATAAAAACTCAAAATATTGGAAATAAAAACCGATTCTATTAAAAGAAATAAAAAATAAATGATATTCAATCTAATTCAAATATTACTCTTAGTATATTTTTCAATTGCAACTATATATATTTTTATTTTTGCGGTAGCAGGCTTATTCAAATTAAAAAAAATAACTCAAGATGATGATCGAAAACGAAAATTTGTTTTGTTGATTCCTGCTTACAAGGAAGATAAAGTTATTATTGAAACTGTTAAAACTGCATTAAAATCTGATTATCCATCCGAATTGTTGGATATTTTTGTCCTTGCCGATTCCTTCAAAAAAGAAACTATAGAACAATTAGAAAAATACCCAATAGAAGTAATTGAACTTTCGTTTGAAAAAAGCACTAAGGCAAAATCTATTAATAAAGCACTTGAAATAATTCCTGATGATTATGAATATGTAATGATTTTAGATAGCGATAATTTGATGGAGAAAGATTTTGTTTCAAAAATTAATATTGCATTAAGTTCGGGATATAAAATTATTCAAGGACATAGAATTGCAAAAAACACCAACACACCTCTTGCTATCCTTGATGCTATTAGCGAGGAATTAGCAAATCATTTATATAGAAAAGGCCATAGCGTTCTTGGTCTATCTGCTGCCTTAATTGGTTCTGGTTTTGCAGTTGATTTTCAAACATATAAAAAATTTATGAAAAATTTGGATTCTTATGGTGGTGAGGACAAACTTTTAGACCTCGAATTAAGAAAAGGTTTTGTAAAAATCAGATACATTGATGACGCATATATTTATGATGAAAAAGTTCAAAATTTTGCCGATTTTATTCCACAACGATCCAGATGGTTTGCTAATCAATATATTTATGGAAAAGCTCATGTTTTTCAGGGATTCAGCCATCTAATTAGAAAAGGGAATATTGATTATTTTAATTATGCTTTCATCCAAACACAACCTCCAAGAATTTTTTTAATAGGATTTCTTTTTTTTATTACAATTTTATCCATAATTTTTAATCCCCTTTCTTTCACAATTGCATGGTCTGCAATTTTCTTACTCTGTATTATAGCTTTTCTTTTTTCAATTCCAAAACGATTTTATAATCGCAAACTTATAAAAGCAGTTTTGTATTTACCTGTGGGCTTTTTTTGGATGATGGCTGCAATGTTTAATATGAAAGGATATACTAAAAGGCCTACGAACACAAATCATACAATAACCGATTTTGATATTAAATAATTTTTGAAAAATGGAAAATTACAATTCCGAATATTATAAAGCAATTTATGGAAGAGCAATTTTTGATGAGGAACATTATCGTTTAAAAGCAAATATTTCCATTAAAAAGTACTTCAAAAATATTCCTAAAGATATTGAAATTCTTGATTTTGGTTGTGGATTAGGATATAACACTTTTTTTTTTCCAAATTCTACAGGCTTTGATATTTCGGAATTTAGCCTTGATTTTTGTAAACAGAAAGGTAAAAAAATAATTAAATCACTTGATGAGGTAAAAGATGGAACTTTTGATGTTGTTTTTTCGTCTCACACTCTTGAGCATGTTGAAAAACCCTTTGAAACACTCAAACTTCTTAACGAAAAACTTCGTACTAATGGAAAACTTATTTTAGTACTTCCTGTTGAAAAATATGGAAAATCCGATTTTGAACCTGATTCAAATCAACATTTGTTTTTATGGAATTTCCGAACAATTAACAACTTATTGATCCGATCTGGTTTTAAAATCCTCGAAAACTCTTATCGTAGAGGATACGGTTACGATAAATTTAATTCAATAGCAAAAATTAATTTAAAACTTTTTGAAATAATTACAACTTTAACCTCTCTAATATATGGAGTTAAAGAATTATTTATTGTTGCCAAAAAAGATTAAAACAAAAAAAATATAGCTTTATTTTGTTAAAAGTATTCGATAATCGGTGAAAATAAGTCGGGAAAGATAAATTTTCAATCAAAAAAATTAATCAATCTTTATCCGAAAAGCATTAATAATCAACAATTAATTCCGCTAAGCTCCAAGCCAATCAAAAATTTTAGTTGCAAGTCATCAAACTTTTATATATTTTTGAGAATTAATCAAGAAAGCTCAAAATTAAAAAGATGAAAACACATTCAATATTTTTTAAAGTTAAATCTCATACAATCATCACATTTTTTTATATAATTATTTTTCTTTTAGCTTCTGTTACTAACTCAAATTCACAAAATATTAATTGTGATCACTTAGTAAATCCTGAGGATTTAATGATTGATGGAGAAGGTACAATCTTTCCCGGTGATACCGTTTGTTTGTTAGCAGGAGCTAAAGATTATTTGTTTATAAAAAACCTTCACGGTGAATCTGATAATTATATTGTGATAATAAATAAAGACGGAGAAGTAATTATCGATAACGATCATTATTACGGAATTTCGGTAAATAATTGTTCCTATCTGAAAATTACAGGAAGCGGAGTGGATGAAACTATGTATGGAATCAGAATTCTAAGAGTTTCTGAAGGAAGTGGTCTTGGAATTGGGAACAAAAGTACTGATATTGAAATCGAAAGGCTTGAAATTGCTAATACAAAATATTCTGGTATTGTTGCAAAATCATCGCCCGACTGTACATTTGAAACAATTAGAGAAAACTTTACCATGTTTAATACCAATATTCATGATAACTATATTCACGATATTGGAAATGAAGGAATGTATATTGGAAGTTCATTTTATTTAGGTAAGGATATTTATTGCGATGGTGAGCCGGTTTTTGTTTTGCCGCATATTATGGATGGAGTAAGAATTTATAATAATATTGTTGAAAACACAGGTTGGGACGCAATTCAGGTTGGATCAGCCACCATGGGTTGTTTTATTCACGACAATTCAATAAAATATGATAGTTACGCAGAAGAGCAATGGCAAATGAGCGGAATATTAATTGGTGGTGGAAGCAATTGCGATTGTTATAATAACAGAGTTGAAGATGGAAAGGGTGACGGAATTGATGTTTTGGGTTTGGGAAATCAGAAAATATATAATAATTTGATAATTAATGCCGGAAAAACCTATTTCCCCGGCGAAAATCCTACAATTCACCCAAAACACGGAATTTATGTCGGGAATGTTTCAACATTAGAAAACGCCGGATACTATTTTTATAACAACACAATTGTAAAACCAAAAACAGATGGAATAAGATTTTCTAATTCTGAAAGTTATGGTAACAAAATAATTAATAATATTATTGCCGAACCCGGAGCATACAGCGAATATGGAGATAATTCGTATATTAATGTCAACGATCCTTCAATTAACATTACTATCTCTGATAATCTGAAAACAAATGATTTAGATTTAATAAAATTTGTCAATCCTGAATTAGAAAATTATGATTTGAAGCTTGGATCACCTGCAATAAATTCAGGAATGAATCTTTTAAGCGAGGGGATAAATTTCGACATTTTAAATCGTTACAGGCCTTTTGCAACATATTTTGATAAAGGTGCTTTTGAGTGCCATGATCCGGGAGCTTCTATCGATGAAATTTCTTTTCAGAATAATTACCCTCAACTTAAAGGAAATAAACCAAATCCGTTTTGCAATTTTACAATTATTGAGTATTATATTCCTAAAAAAACGAGAGTTGAAATTTTGGTTTTTAATAGTATAGGCGTTTTAATCAGAGAAGTTGCAAATGAAATCATTGAATCAGGAAATCATAAATTGAAATTCGATTCCGAAAACCTTTTAAAGGGAGTGTATTATTATCAGCTAAAGGCATTAGGAAAGAGTTTTACAAAAAAAATGATAATCATCTAATTTTTTTAAATTAAATACTAAATAAAATCTAAATATATGAAAGATAAAATTAAACGATTAATTCCATTTTTTCTTGCAAAGAAACTTAGGGGTGGTTGGCAAAAAATTCTTGGATTATATTATAAAGGAAATGAGTTGTTTTGCCCATTTTGCAAACATTATTTTAGAAAAATGCTTCCCGGAGGATTTAAGCTTCCAATTATTAACGAAAAACAAATCATTGGTTCAGGTTATCGTAAAAATTGTGTTTGTCCAAGGTGTTTTTCAACTGATCGGGATAGGTTAATATATCTTTATCTAACCAAAGAAACCGATATTTTTGAAAAAAAAATAAATTTACTCCATATTGCCCCCGAAAGCTGTTTGAAATACATTTTTAGGAATTCAAAAAATATTGATTATCATACAGGTGTAAAATATTATGAGGGTTTTTATTATTCTCCCGACACTTCAATTTTAGACATTGAAAACATTACCTACCCTGATAATGAATTCGATGTAATTATCTGCAATCATGTTCTCGAACATGTTGATAACGATGAAATTGCAATGGCTGAATTATATCGGGTGCTCAAACCCGGGGGTTGGGCAATATTGCAAGTTCCAATATCTAATTCGCTAAAAGAAACTTATGAAAA
>JAEINX010000127.1 GCA_016342645.1 Bacteroidales bacterium
TAATTTGTGATGTATTACTCAATTCTAAAAGGTTTTAGCAATTTAAATATACGTTCCTTTTGATATTTCAAGAAAGTGGGTAGCACAATCTAAAGTTTCCTCCAGTACATCAAAATATTATTTAGCCCCGTTCGAAAACTCTTATCAACTATCAGAAAACACAGACCGACTGCTCGGAAATACAGACCAACCGTATGGATTTCAATCCAAAATTTCTTCTTTTTATATATTTACCTCAAATTCAGCACTAAAAAATAAAGTTTAGTGAGTCAAGGCTTGACTTTTGGATTTTAAGTTTAATGTGAAAAATTATTCTAAAAACCAAGGATTATGAGTAAACTTTAATACCAAGCATTTCTAAACTGTGTTCAATATTTCAAAGATACAAAATGAAAGCAATTCACAACGGAGAGTTCATTTTTCTTTAATTCAAACAACTGTGTTCAATATTTCAAAGATACAAAATGAAAGCCAAATTATTCGGCGAAGCCGCTGTGCTCTTCTCTTCTCTTCTGTTGAATGTTACCCGTTTTTGTGATGTATGTGTTTTCACGTGAAGTTTGGATCTTCTGAGTAGGATGCTCGTGGGATTGTTCACTGTGGAATACTTTTGGTTAAGGAAAACTGCTTGTTTTTCACTTTTAATTGTGTTATTTTCGGTAATAACTAAATCATTTTTTATTTCAACTCAATTAATTTCAATATCTTTTATTATATATAAAATATTTTGTTTTATTTTGTTATATAATTAGGTTTTTAATGATTTAGGGCCTGATTTTATTAACAGAAAACAATCATATAAAAATTATTTTAATGCTATTAATTATCAAAAATTGTAAGAACTTATTAGATAAAATTTACTATGATTCATCGTAAAGGGTGTTTATATACATCGAATTTGCTTGTGTATTTACACCTACTTACGATTAGGTAAAAGAATAAATATAAACTATATGGATTATATGCTATCTTTGTGTTTAATAATGAAAGAATAACGTATGGCTATATGTTTAGAAAACAGATTAAATCATGAATGATATTTTTATTTGGATAGGGATAGCTTTTTGTTTGTCGCAATCGGCTATGTTTTCAGGACTTAATTTGGCTTTTTTTAGTTTGACGCGTCTTCAACTTGAGATTGAAGCCGAGTCGTCAGCGAGGAAAGGAGCAAAAAAGGTATTATCAATGCGTAAAGATTCCAATTTTCTTTTGACCACAATTTTATGGGGTAATGTATCCATAAATGTTTTATTAACATTGCTCTCTGACTCCGTGATGGCCGGCATTATCTCCTTTACTTTTTCAACAGTAGTTATAACTTTCTTTGGGGAGATTATACCGCAAGCCTATTTTTCAAGAAATGCTTTACGAATGGCTTCCTTCCTAACACCCGTTTTAAAATTTTATCAAATAGTTTTATTTCCTGTAGCAAAGCCAAGTGCACTTATGCTGGACTCATGGCTCGGCAAAGAATCTGTCCAATATTTTGCAGAAAATAACATCAAACTATTTATTAAAAAACACATGGATGCTCATCACAGTGAAATTGACCATATCGAAGGGATTGGAGCCATTAACTTCTTCTCAATTGATGATATGGAAGTAATTCATGAAGGTGAAGAACTTAACCCTGATAGTATAATCAGTTTAAAGAGTGATAATGGCAAAATTATATTTCCGAAATACGAACCCAAACAAGATGATGATTTTATTCAAAAAATAAATAAGTCAGGCGAAAAATGGGTGGTTTTTACTGACGAAAAGAATGATCCTAAATTGGCATTGGATACTGACGAATTTATTCGCTCAGAGCTATTTTGCAAAGATCGTAAAGGAATAGAAAAATATTGTCATCCGCCACTCATAGTGCGAGATGATAATTCAAATTTGGCTACCGTTATTAAAAAGCTAAAAACTCAAATCGATATTAATTCCGATGTTCCATTAGAAAAAGATATTGTTTTATACTGGAAAGATGAAAATAGACGAATCATAACCGGTGCAGATATTTTGGGAAATTTATTAGAAGGAATATGAACTATTATTATATAGCTTTTACTAAAAATTAAAGTTTTTAATCATGAAAAATATAGAATAATGGCAAGATTTTTAAAAAAACATAAACAGGAAATTGGACGATCTCCAGATGAATTACAATTTCATGGCGAAAGAAAAATTGATAATGTATTATTACGTATTATTGATTTTGATGCGAACAATCTCAAAGAGGATGCAGTGAAAACTGTAAATGAAGTTCTTAAATATAAAGATAATGAATCGGTTACTTGGTTTAATATTGATGGAGTCCATAATACTGATATTATGGAAGAAATTGCAAAAGGATTCCAGTTGGATCACCTCATCCTGGCAGATGTATTGAATACACAGGCTAGGCCAAAAGTACAAGAGTATGATAATTGCATTTTTCTTTCAATTAAAATGTTGCGTTTTGATGAAGAATCAGATTTGGTTTTAGTCGAAAATTTGAGTTTAATATTAACAAAATCAGTATTGATATCATTCCAGGAAATAAAAGGTGATGTTTTTGAACCCGTAAGGGAGCGGATCAGAAAACAAAAGAAGAGAATACGTAATTCAGGAACTGACTATTTAACCTTTGCTCTGCTTGATATCGTTATTGATAACTACATTTACATTATTAGTGTTCTGGGAGAGAAAATTGAAGCCTTAGAAGAAAATCTTCTTTTGGAACCTACACAATCAATAATTGAAGAAATAAATAAATATAAACGCGAATTGAATTTCCTTCGGAAGAATATTAAGCCTGCAAAAGAAATGATTTTGAGCCTTTCAAAAATAGAATCGGAATTAATTGACGGAGCAACAGATGTACATTTTAAGGAATTGCAGAATAATATTAATCAAGCAAGTGAATCATCTGATAGTTACCGGGAAATTCTATCTGATCAATTAAACATTTATCATACTACTATAAGCAGTAAGCTCAATGATATTATGAAATTCCTGACAATTTTCTCTGTCATCTTTATCCCGCTTACTTTTATTGCAGGAATTTACGGAACTAACTTTGATGTTGTGCCAGAACTCCATTATAAATACAGCTATTTTATTATGTGGGGAGTTATAGTAACAGTCGCTGTTGGGATGTTGATTTATTTTAGAAAGAGAAAATGGTTCTAAAAACTATTAAGCACATCAAATAGGCAGGATTATTCTGCGTAGCCCATTAATCCAAAAGCTTCCAATTGAATATAAAACTTCAAAAACCTCAAAAACAACATAAATTTACATGGGATATAAAAAGTTCATTAGATAAATTGAATATTAAAATATTTTTTATGTTTGTATTATAAAAATTATGAGTATTTTTTTGAAGATATAGCATATAAGTGAAGTAATCTTTAAAATTGAAATTCATAGAAAAGTGATTCTTATGAAGTGGAATAGTGAAAAAATATTAAGTATTTCTGCGATACTTATTAGCATCGGTACTTTTGTCGTATTTGCGTATCAGACCAGCTTAATGAGAAAAGAGCAACACATGTCTGTCTATCCTCATTTACAGTTTACTAACTACCAAAATTATTCCAGATACTACAAATATGTTCTGACAAACAAAGGGGTAGGTCCTGCAATTGTTACTTTCTCAGATGTTTATATCAACGGAAAATCAAAAGGCCAAGACCTGGCAAGCTACTTACGAGATATTGTTATAAAAAGAAATGATAGTATTTATTTTACTTCATCTAACATATCAAAAGGATTATTTATCGCTGAGAAAGAATCTATTGAATTAGTTTTGCTTTCGGGGGAAAACAGTTATAATAACTCTGTAAAATTATACGAGTATATACATAATGATAGTTTGGAATTTATTATTAATTATGAATCCATTTATGGTAAAAAATGGAAAATAAGTAATAAGATTGATTTGCCGATTAAAATCGAGTAAATTAAAGCAAATTGAGTAATGGAAAGACTTTGGAACAATGCAATTATGAAACAAACAAATGTTGTTTGAAAAGCAAGATAAGTTTGCCGGTAAATTTATTAATTAGAGATTGTTAATGGGATTAGTTTTTATAATTAATGACAATAATTTATTATGACATTAGAAGATTTAGGATATAATACAAGTTTGGAAAATTACAGAAAGGAGCAAAAACTCAACTCCTTTAGTGTGGGAAGGGTTATCTCGGAGCACAAAGAAAGATACGTTGTTAAGTCAGATAAAGGTGAATATGACTCTGAGTTAATTGGAAATTTAAGATTCTCGGCTAAAAGTAGGTCAGACTTTCCTGCCGTTGGGGATTGGGTCGCCATTTCTGAGTATGATGAGGATAAGGCATTAATCCATGCTATTTATTTTAGAAAATCAAAAATTGAACGACAAGCAGTTGGGAAATTTGGAGAGAAGCAAATAATTGCAACAAATATTGATTATGGTTTAATAGTTCAAGCAGTTGATAGAGACTTTAATGTTAATCGCTTAGAAAGGTATTTAACAATTTGCAATTCTGCCAATGTAAAACCTCTAATTTTACTCAGTAAAATTGACTTGATTGATGAATCGGACTTAGAAAACATTTTAGGGAAAATATCTGAACGAATTAAAAATGTCTCAATAATCACTATCAGTAACCAAACTCAATTTGGGTATAAGGAAATAACTGCAATTTTTGAAAAGGGAAAAACTTATTGTTTACTTGGCTCTTCCGGGGTTGGTAAATCAACACTAATAAATAATATTTCGGGCAAAGAACTAATGAAAACAAATTCATTAAGTTTAAGTAGCAATAAGGGAAGACATGTTACGAGCCATAGAGAATTAATAGTCTTGGAAAACGGCGGGATTTTAATTGATAATCCGGGAATGAGAGAGGTTGGAATTACCGATACATCGAATGGATTGGAAATTACATTTAATACGATTGTTAAACTATCTCGAAATTGCAGATTTAAAGATTGTACACATATTCACGAAGATAGTTGTGCAATATTGGAAGCAGTTGAAAATGGAGAAATTGATGAAGCCTCATATGAAAACTACTTGAAAATGGAAAGAGAGAAAATGTTTTTCGAGTCAAGTGTTGCCGAGAAACGAAAAAAAGATAAAGATTTTGGAAAGATGATTAAGAATTTTAAAAAGGACAGAAAACGGAATAAGTATTAGGAAAAATATTATAGAATTAAAGACTCACTTTAGCCCCCAAAACCCAAAACCCGAAAAACAATTTAATACAGCTTTTCTCTTTTCAATAAATAGGGGAGGAGTATGTGTTCGAAACCTTTATTGATATCAGCTTCGATAAAATCAATACGATATTGCCCGCAACGGAGTTTTAGTTCTTGTTTGAATTTTGAAAATGATTCGATATAATCTCTTTTAACATCAAAAGGATTAATTTTTAGTTCAATCCCACTTTCCATATCAATAAACTTATGAGGGCGATTATCAAAATCAAAATTTTCTTCTTTTTGTTTATCCGTAATATGGAATAAGATAACTTCGTGTTTATTGTGTCGCAAATGCTGCATTGCTGAGAATAATTCATCGGCAGAACGGTTGTTTTCAAGCATATCGCTAAAAATAATCACCAGCGAACGCTTATGAATTCTTTCGGCGATTTCGTGAAGGGCATCGGTAGCTGAAGTAGTTTTCTTCTCATTACTGCTTAAGGGTTGGAGTAGTTTTTCCAGTTCGGTGAATAAATGCTTTTGATGGACTGTTGTGGATTTTGCTCTTGTATGAATTTCTATTTTATCTGAAAATATGCTTAAACCAACTGCATCGCGTTGTCTTTTCAATAAATACATTATCGCTGCCGATGCATATACAGCAAAATGGATTTTATTGGGATTATCAATGCTGATGTTTTCTTTGAGCGGGAAATACATCGAAGAAGAATTGTCAATAATGATCTGGCATCTTAAATTAGTTTCTTCCTCATATCGTTTCACGAAGAGTTTATCGGTCCGTCCGAATAGTTTCCAGTCAATATGTTTGATTGATTCGCCTGCATTATAAAGCCTGTGTTCGGCAAATTCAACCGAAAAACCATGAAAAGGACTTTTGTGTAAGCCCGTAATAAATCCTTCAACAACGTGTTTGGCCAAAAAATCTAATGAACCGAATTGCTGCAGCCTGTTTTGATCAATAATATAGTCCACTAAAAGTATTTTTAATTAGAGATGAAAAAACACTTTTTATAATATTGCTTCGATTTTGTTAACAAGAATTTGTTTTGGAACAGATCCAACTTGTTTATCAACGATTTCACCGTTTTTAAAGAAAATAATTGTTGGAATATTTCGAATACCAAATTGTCCGGTAATTCCCGGATTGTCGTCAACATTTAATTTCCCAATTATCACTTTTCCCTTATATGTTTCACCGATTTCGTCAATAATTTTCCCAACCATACGACAAGGGCCGCACCAAACTGCCCAAAAATCAACTATAACGGGTTTTTCTGCTTTCAATACCAATTCTTCAAAATTGCTATCGGTTATTTCCATCGCCATAATATTTTTTTTAAAATTAGCTGCCAAAATTAATAAACTATTTTAGTATATTTTATTTTTTTACAAGATTTTTTGGCATTTTTCAAAAATGATAAAAAGTATTTTTCAATTTAACATGATTTCTCCAAAATATGGTTTTAATACAAAAGAAATGAAAACCAATAAATGAAAAAATTATAGGGCAGGCAGGCTTAATGTTTAAGCCTCCAAGCAATTCATTAACTTTAAATACTTTTTCCTTTAGGCACTTTAAGTACTTATTTACAACAATTTTGGAATTTTATTTAACTCAATATCCATGTTTTTTAGATTTTCAATTGATTTAATAAATTTTATTGGATTAACCATTGATAATCGTGGTTTTAATTTTAGAGATTTTTTTTCGGTACTGTCAGTTATGCAAAAATTTAAGATACATTTTCCGGGATTTGCTTTAATGTTTTCCGAAAGTTTTAAGATAATATCATCAGTAACATCCATGAGTTCAAATTTTAAAGTAAGCTCACGAGTAAACTTTTCAATAGCATCAGGTAATAGATGAATGTCGAGAATTTTCAGCTCAAGTGATTTTTCGTCATATCTTTTTTCTTGCACTCTTCCTTTAATTAATAGTGCATAGCCTTCGTTTTCAATGTAATTTTTATTTTTAATATATGAATCGCCAAATAAGGCAATATTAATTGAATCGGAAAAATCTTCAATAATGAAAGTTCCGAAAGGATTGCCGTTTTTAGTTGTTTTATGAGCAACAGAAGTTACTATTCCTGCAAAAATTATTGTTTTATTTTTTAACTGATTGAAATTTTTATTGATAGCCTCTATCGAAATATTACAAAAACTTTTTATCTCAAGTTTAAAATTATCAAGCGGATGCCCCGACATATAAAATCCCGTAACCTCTTTTTCGAATTTTAATTGTTGTAATTTCGACCAATGGTCGCATACCGGAAGATCGATGTCAGCCGAAAAAGTTTCATCTTCATCACCGAAAAGGGAGATTTGCATAGAATTTTTATGGCTTTGGTAGTTTGAGGCATGTTTCAGTATTTTTTCCAGAAAAATTGAATCATCCGATGATTCTCTGTGAAAATATTGAGCACGATGGGAGTTATTAAAACCATCGAATGCACCGGCCATTGCAAGCGATTCAAGGCTTTTTTTATTAACGGTTCGTAGGTTTACACGTTTAGTGAAATCAAAAATATTGCTAAAAAATCCATTTTTATTTCTTTCTTCAATTAATGAGTTTACGGCTGCTTCGCCAACTCCTTTAATGGCTGCCATTCCAAAACGAATTTCACCGTTTTTATTTACAATGAAATTATTTACACTCTCATTGATATCAGGGCCTAAAACAGAAATTCCTTGTCTCTTGCTTTCGTCAATAAAGAAAGTTATTTTTTTAATATCATTAAGGTTATGCGTAAGCACTGAAGCCATGTATTCGGCAGGATAGTGAGCTTTAAGATAAGCTGTTTGATATGCAATAACTGAATAAGCAGCCGAATGTGAGCGGTTGAAACCGTATTCGGCAAATTTTTGCATAACCTGAAAAACCTTAGCTGCATTTTCTTGGTCGATACCTTTTTTTTCGGCACCTTCAATGAAAACAACTTTTTGTTTTTCCATAATTTCCATTTTCTTCTTACCCATTGCTCTACGAAGTAAATCGGCACCACCAAGCGTAAAACCTCCCATAATTTGAGCCGTTTGCATAATTTGCTCCTGATAAACCATGATTCCATAAGTTGGTTTTAGGATGCCTTCTAACATTGCATGAGGATATTCAACTTTTTCTTTTCCTTGCTTTCGATCAATAAAAAGAGGAATAAAATCCATAGGGCCTGGTCTGTACAATGCATTCATAGCAATAAGGTCTTCTATGTTAGTTGGTTTTAGGTTTTTTAAATAACTTCTCATTCCTTCCGACTCGAATTGGAAAGTACCGATTGTATTACCTTCTTGATAAAGCTTAAAAGTTTTTTCATCATCAAGCGGTATTTTATCAATGTCAATTTCAGTACCATACCTTAACCGAATATTTTCAATTGCATCTTTAATTATTGAGAGAGTTTTCAAGCCCAGAAAATCCATTTTTAGCATTCCGACTAATTCAACAAGTTTACCTTCGTATTGGGTTACGCTAAGCTCTGAATCTTTTGCGGTACTAAGAGGGATATAATTTACAAGTTTATCGGGCCCTATGATTACTCCGCAGGCATGTGTTCCGGTGTGGCGTGCAGAACCCTCAAGTGTTTCGGCAAATTTCAAGGTTTTTTTTACTAATTCGCTTCCTTTGTTTCTGGCTTCCGAGAGTTCCTTAACTTCTTTATAAGCTTTCTTGAGAGTAATCCCCGGCCTTTCGGGAACGAGTTTCGCTAATTTGTCGGCTTCGGGTAATGGAAGACGAAGAACTCTTGAAACATCGCGAATTGAAAGCCGTGCTGCCATAGTCCCGAAAGTTACTATCTGTGCAACTCGTTCTTCTCCATATTTATTAATGACATATTGTAATACCTTTTCTCGTCCTTCATCATCGAAATCAATATCAATGTCGGGCATTGAAATTCTTTCGGGATTTAAAAATCGTTCAAAAAGCAGGTTGTATTTAATAGGGTCAATATTTGTTATTTGCGTACAAAAAGCCACCGCCGAACCTGCTGCCGAACCACGGCCGGGGCCTACAATTACCTTAAGATTGCGGGCAGCGGCAATGAAATCCTGAACAATAAGAAAATACCCTGCAAAACCCATGTCTTTAATAACCGATAACTCAAAATCTAATCGTTTTGTAATTTCTTCGCTTAGTTCTGGATAGAGGTTTTTAGCACCCTCATAAGTGATATGTCTTAAATATTCATCTTCCGAGTCAAATCCCTCGGGAAGAGGAAAAATAGGCAAAATTACATTCTTTTCAAGTATATCGAAATCTTCAATTTTATCGACTATTTCAAGTGTATTTGTTATGGCTTCCGGAATATCGGAAAATAATTCAGACATTTCTTCCGGCGATTTCAAATATTCTTTTCCCGTATAGTGCATCCCGCCTTCATCGTCGAAAAATTTCCCCGTATTCAAACAAATTAAAATATGATGTGCCTCATAATCTTCTTTATTAATGAAATGAACATCATTAGTGGCAATGACTTTAACCTTGTATTTTTTTGATAATTCTAAAAGAACATTGTTAACGGTTTCCTGTTCGGGATGGCCGCCCCGCATCAGTTCAAGGTAAAAATCCTTTCCAAAAATTTCAAGATACTCTTGCAAAACTTCTTCAGCTTTTTCAATACCACTATTAAGTATTGCCGATGGAATTTCACCACCGAGGCAGGCAGAGCTTGCAATTAATCCCTCACTGTACTTTCTTAGAAGTTCTTTGTCGATTCGTGCTGTGTAATAAAAACCTTCAATAAATCCTAATGAGCTTAATTTTGATAAGTTATGATAACCTACCTTGTTTTTTGCCAGAAGAATCAGATGATAGCCGCTTCTGTCCTGTTTGCCATTTTTCTGAAAACGGTTTTCATGGGCGACATAAATTTCGCAACCTATAATGGGCTTTATTCCTTGTGTTTTTGCTTTACAAAAAAAATCCAATACTCCGTACATATTGCCGTGGTCGGTGATTGCAAGCGAATTCATTCCATACTCTTTGGCTTTTGAAATCAGCTTGTTAACATTAGCAGCTCCATCAAGAATAGAATATTGTGTATGTACGTGTAAATGTGCGAAATCAGCCATAGATTTTTGAAGATTTTTTTATGATAAAAATATTAAAAACAAGAAGTAAAATTATACAAAATAGAAATAAAAAAATCCATTGTTGATAAGTTTTGAGAAAAAGTTTTTGAGAATTTTGAATTGGGATTTAATAATAATAGCTCTTTTTTGGTTTATGGAAATTAAAGCAAATGATTTATTTAAAATATTTTTATATTTCATTTGGGTATATGAAGTGTTTTTTGTTACTTTGTTTAAAATTTAATTTTTAGAGGTGTTACGTTTGGTTTTATTAAAGTAAAAAACATAGAAATAATGATTTTTTTATTTAAAATAGTATTGAAATATTAAGAATAATAAAGAAAAAATAAATGCCATAGAAAAAATAAATATTTTCAACGCTCAGTCATTCAAATCTGGTAAATATACACGATAGGGTTGGGTATTTTCTGAGTTGGGGGAAAATTAAAAGTTACAGTGGTCCGCGAAAGCCAAAGGGTTGACCACCCAAAGTGATAAAATAACTGAAAGTGGAGTCCAGAGACCACCAAAAAAAACGGGGCAGTACTGAAAAGCCATATGAGTAGGGAAAAATTAATATTAATATAATATCACTAGTGTCCACTTAAAATAAACTGAGGGACAGTTGATTATAATTTAGTTCATTGTCATCTTTGCAATCTAT
>JAEINX010000128.1 GCA_016342645.1 Bacteroidales bacterium
TATCTTCGTATCCATCAATATAATCGGCAACATCTTTAATGTAAACTCCATCTTTTAATAATATATTTCCAATTTGTTCGTAATTATCGAATTCACCAACTATTCGAAGTGTACGTTCCATATTATCCATGTTGATCGTTCCCCCTGAGATAGTTAAGTTCTCATTAGCAACAGCCCCGGCAATCTGATCAAAACTAACTCCGACTGCTTGCATTTTGTATAAATCGGCGTTTATTTGAATTTCGCGTGTTAATGCACCAACAATGTCTCCCCGGCTTATTTCTGTCAATCCCTCTATTTCATCTTGTAAATCATCAGCATATTGTTTTAACATCGGAATGCTCAAATCGCCTGACAAATTAATAAAAAGTATCGGTTGCTCTGATAATTCCAAACGTGTTACTTCAGGGTCATCTAATAGGTTTGATGGAAGTTTTGATTTTGCTTTATCTACAGCATCTTTTACATCCTGATTTGCTTCCTGATCGTTGGCATAAGTTTCAAACTCAATAAATATCATTGAAACATCCTGAATAGATTTTGAATTAACATTTTTTATTTCATCAATATTTTTGAGTTCGGTTTCGATATGTCGTGTTACCAAATTTTCCATATCCGAGGGTGATGTCCCCGGATAAACTGTTGTTACTGAAAAATATGGGAATGTGATTTCAGGAAACATTTCTTTTGGTGAAGAAAGATATGCGTTTATTCCCATGAAAACAATAATTATAATAACAATATATATTGTAATCTTATTATCAACAGCTAAATTTGTTAGTTTAAAAGACTTTTCTTTTTTCATGTGTTAGTTTTTTTCCCGTAGATTTCGCAGATTAAGGCTGATTTTTTTTATTGGTTTTAATTTGTGCCATCTGTGTCATCATTGTTCAATATATTTTTCTTATTTCAAATTTTCAATTCAATTAGTTGATACGACTATTCTTTAACTTCAACAGCCTCTCCATCGGTAAGATCCTGATAGCCTACCACAGCAACATATTCATTTGGTGATAACCCGCTAAGAATTTCGACTTTATTATTGTAGTTTTTACCAGTTTTAACAATACGTTTTTCAACATGCCATTTTTTGTTATTTTGTTTTGCTACAAACAAAAACTCTTCCTCTCCAGTTTTTTGAACTATATTTAAAGGCACAACAAGTGCATTATTATTTGTGTAATCTTTAATCGTAAGTTCTGATAACATGTTTGGTTTTATATTTTTCTCTTTTTCAGGTATTATTATCTCAACTGAAAAAGTGCGGTTGTCGGGATTAATTACCTGAGAAATTGAATTTATTGAAAGCTTTATAGATTTATCAACTACAGGGAAATAAACCGTAACTATGTCATTCTTTTTAACTTGAGAAATGTATGATTCGGAAAGCTCAGTAATTATTTTAAGTTTAGATAATTCCACTACCCGAATTACACCCATACCTGCAACTGCCATCTCACCTTCTTTAATTAAAATATTGTCAATTGTACCGTTGATTGGCGAAGTTATTTTAGTAAGGTCATATTGTTCTTTAACGGTTTCAAGTTTTTTCTCAAGGCTTTCTTTATTTGATTTTGCTTGAAGGAAAGAAATTTCACTACCTATTTTTTTATCCCACAATCTTTTTTGTCTTTCAAAAACTGTTGTGGCTAATTCAAGAGAAGTATTTAATTCATCCATTGATTTTTCATTGATTGAACCGTCCAACTCAGCTAAAAGTTGTCCTTCTTCTACTTTATCACCTTCTTCAACAAAAATATTTTTTACAATTGCAGAAGTTTGAGCAGGTATAAGTATGTTATTATCTGATTCAACATTTCCTTGAACCTCAATAAAATGATTGAAACTTAAAGGCAATATTTTTTCAACCAAAACCGCTGTGTTGTTTTTTATTTGTTCTTTGGGCTTTTTAGTTGATTCTATTTCCTTTTTAAGTGATTTAATTTGTTCTGAAATTTCGTTTTGTTGTTTTTCAAGATTTTTAAGTTTTGTACGTTTGTCTGTTGAGGTACAAGACAAAACAAAAACCACTGCAAAAATATATATTATGTTCTTTTTCATGCTTTTGAATATTTTAATTGTAATTATTTAGTGCTTTATCTAATTTGTTTTTAGCGTTTAATAAAATCGAAAGAGTGTTTATATAATCTGATTCATTGCTTAAATATTGATTTCTTTCCTGGGTTAATTCAGTACTTGTTGCAACTCCTTCGCTGTATTTAATAATTGTTTTATCGTAAATTTTCTTTGAAAGGTTAACATTATCAATAGCATTTCTATAATTTTCGAGAGAACTGATGAGAGTTGCTCTTGCTCTGGAAACTTCTAATTCAAGCCCTTGTTCGGCTTGCAATTTCGAATTTCTTACTTTTTCCAAATCAAGTTTAGCCTGATTAACTTTGGCTCGTTTCATTCCGCTTGAAAAAATCGGCAAATTTAAATTCAAACCAATAAGAGTTGTTGGAAACCAAAGTTCACCACTTTTTGTAAAATTAAATTCTTCTCGTTGTGCATTCCGACTATGTGAGTAGAATGCAGAGAGGCTTGGTAAAAATTTTGTTTTTTCGTTTTTTAAATTCAGGTGCATTAAACTTTCTTGAGTGGTCAGTAATTTAAAATCAAGATTATTAGCTAAAACAAATTGTTGATCAATAATTGCATCAAAATTTATTTCCTCCAAAATTTCATCAAGATTTTGAGTTAGTTTAATTTTTACGGACAAATCAATTCCCATTTGATATTTTAATAAATTATAAGCAATTTCAATCTGTCGATTAATCGAATTCAATGAATTTTTAAGATTTGTTAATGAAAGGTTAATTTGGTCAACATCGGTTTCTTCAACAAAACCTTCTTTATACATTTCACTTACTTCGTATTTTGTTTTTTGTAAATTATCAATTGTTGAGGAAAGAATTTCTTTACTGTCCTCGGCAACTAAAATATTATAATATGTTTCGGTTATAGTTTCTTTAATATTTATTTGGGTTTTTTGCAATTCCTGATCAGATAGCGATAAAAATGTTTTAGCGGTTTGTAAACCTACAATATAACTTCCGTTAAAAATCAATTGAGTAGCTGTAATTGAGGCTGTAATATTATGTTTTGTACCAAATTGCACTTCAATAAATTCACCGGGTTTATCAAAAAATTCACCAGGAATAAGTTGTGTCGGGATTTTGAGATAATCGGAGTATTCCAGTTTCGACTCAATTTGAGGAAGGCCTATTGCTGTTGTTTCCCAAATCTTTTTCTGAGCAATTTCTTTATCAATAATTGCATTTTTTATATCATAATTATTTAGGAGGGCATAATTCCTGGCCTCATTTAAAGTGAATTTCAGGCTCTCCTGAGCAAAAGTTTGTTTTATTAAAAGTGTTCCTCCGATAATAATAATTAAAAAGAGAAATTTAAGTTGTTTCATTTATAAAATGTTTAATGATTTTTTTTGATTTTCAAAATATGCAATTCCCTTTTCGTTTGAAATACCTCTGATGTGATTTTCAAACATCGCACTAAATATTTCTTTAAAAGAAAAGTTTCCTGATTCAATTAAATCAGGATTATGAATATCTTCTATTTTTCGAATATATAATATTGTAACCAATTCAATATCTAAATCTTTACGATAGATACCTTCTTTTATCCCTTGTTCAAGATTTTTATAAATTTTCTCGTAAGCTACCTTTCTCTTTTTTTCAACGAATTCTTTAAATATCTTAGGATAATATTTATTTAATTCAAAAATATATATTGGATTAAAAGTTTCAAATTCTTTATTAATTCGCATACTTACGTCAAGAAGAATATCAATAGCATTTCCCTTGATTAAATAAACACCAAGAGGACCATTATCCATGATAAATTCATAATCAAGCACTTTCTGCAATAAATCGGTCTTATTATCAACGTAATTATACAATGTTTTTTTTGATATTCCAATATTTCTGCAAATATCATCCATTGAGTAATTCCTGATTCCATATTTCATGAATATCAAACGAACCTCTTTAAGTATGTTTTCAAGTTTTGTATCCATCATATCGAAATTAAAATTTAATGGCTTTTTTCTTTTTCTCGTAATATTTTAAGCCTTTTTCGTTTGAAATATTCCTGATAAGACTCTCAAACATGGTATCGAAAAGTGTCTCAAATGAAAATTTTTCGGGTGGGAAAAAGTCGGGATTGTGGAGATCGATCAAACGGCTGATATAGAGCCGAGAAATAAGTTCGATGCTTAAATCCTCCCTGTAAATCCCCTGGGATATACCTTTTTGTAAATTAATTTTTATTTTTTCAAAAATAAATTCAATTCTATTATCGAAATGCTTTTGATATGTTTCGGGAAAACGTTTTCTAAGTTCAAAAGTAAAAGATGGGCTCACATCTTTAAAACGCAATGCAATTTCTTTGCTAACCACAAGCAAAATATCAATTGCATTAACACCTTCAAAATCATGAGTTACAAAAATTTCCCTAAAGCTTTCGCGTTCAAATTCCAATACTTTTTCAACAAGATCTTCTTCGCTGCGAACATATTTTCTTATAGTATCTTCAGAAACGTTGAATTCTTTACAAAGATCTTTGATTGTAAATTTTTCCAATTCTTTTGTAAATGCTTTTTCTCTAACCCTATCTAAAATATTTTTAAATAAATCCGTCATCATTTTGGTTTTTAAATTTCGGCAAAGATATATTAAAAATCATATCGGAAACGAAAAGAACACAAAATGTTTCCAAAAATATTTCGTATCTCGTTAGTTAATTGAAAATCATTATATAAAATAAAGAAAAAAATCATTGTTAAAAAATTTGATTAAAAAGTTTTTTAACAAAAAAAGTTTAGATTTGTAACAAAAAATTAATGAAGATACTTTATAACGAAAAATTCCTTCAACATAATGTCGATAGCAATGCAGAAGGTTCATATCGAATTAATGATTTTAAAGATATTGAAAATACTGATTTTGATGGAGAAAAATATTTCTCTCTCGTTCACGGCAAGGAATATATAAAAATGATAAAAGAGGCATGCATTAATAATAATGTTCTTGCCGAAGTTCAACTTTCTAAATCATCTTATGACGCTGCTCGAACAGCGGTCGGATTAACAATTCTTGCCTCTGAGCAAAATGATTTCGCCATTGTTAGGCCACCGGGGCATCATGCCGGAAGAAATAAAACTTCCGGTTTTTGTTTTTTTAATAATATTGCAATTGCAACACAAAAGCTTGTTGATGAGGGAAAAAAAGTATTTATCCTCGACATTGACGGCCATCATGGTGATCAAACACAAGCATTTTTTTATGACACAAACAAAGTGTTTTTTTGTTCGATACATCAATTGTATTCCTATCCTTTTACGGGCATGGAAAATGAGAAAGGAGAAGGAAAGGGAAACGGATTTACTTTGAACATTCCCCTAATTCCCGAAAGTGGAGATAAAGAATTTTTAGCAGCTATAAATAAAGCTATAATGGTGGCTGTTGATTTTAATCCCGATGTTATTGCTGTTTCGGCAGGTTTCGACGGATATAAACTTGACAGATTACTGAATTTGAATTATTCACTCGATTCTTTTTTTCAATGTGGTTTAAAACTTCGTCGTTCATTTGGGAATATTTTTGCAGTCCTTGAGGGTGGTTATCATAATGATATTAGAAAATGTGTTGATAGTTTTATTGAAGGTGTGAATAAAGGAGGCATTCCACCAAAAAGTACATGGAATCACGAAATGTCGATAGGGTAGCAAAATAAATACTGAAAAAAGTTCCAGATTTTTATTAATTCCCCAATATCATTTTCCGTTTTATGTTTTGTTTTTCAGTTGATAATGAAAAATAGTATATGCCGGGAGGTAAATTATAATCCGAGGCTTTAAATTTCCTTTCGTATTTTCCGGCTTGCATAAACTCATTAACAATGATTTCTGATATTTTTCTGCCATAAACATCGAAGACAATCAAATTTACAACAGAAGACCTTTTGAGTTTAAATTTAAACCATGTATTATCTTTGAAAGGATTTGGATAGTTTTGTTGAAGGCTTAAAGGAATAGGTATATCAATATCATAATAAATATAATAAGGATTGATTATTGCCGTCCATATACTTCTAACACTATTTTCCATTCTTATCCAAACAGGGCGAATAATATTATTGTGTGCAACTATATTATTATAATCACCGAAAAAGAGATTGGAATTTGGAATAAATGACGATTCACTGATCTTGAAATTAGTAAATGTCTCGCCTCCATTTTTTGAAACAGCCATATAAACATCAGTAGAAATGTCATCATATTCACGTCTGTCGTAATAAACAAAATAAAGGTAGCCGGTAATTTGATCAACACACATCCATGTAAAAAATTGTTGTTTTCCGGAAGGATCATCATTAACGCGTTTTGTTTCACTCCAAGTTTCACCTCCATCTGTTGATTTCACAAAAAACACGTCTGTGTCATCAACACCATTTCTTTGATCCGACCAATTTATGTAAATATTTCCATGATTTGGGCCATTACTTAAATCGCAAACCGTAATTGGTAAACCGTTGCAACGCGAAATACCGGGAATTTCATAGGCCCAACCGTCAGGGATTTCTGCAACAAAAACATCATCATCCAACCATGTTTCTCCACCATCAAGAGATTTATCAAACACAAGTCCTGCGGGGCCGGCCCAAGAAACATATATTTCGCCGTTTGGCCCGACAGCCGGAACAGCGCCTTCGACAGTATTATCATCATCAATACAATCACCGGAAATTTGATTAATTCGCTTGGCATCACTCCATGTTTCTCCTCCGTTGATTGATTTGGAAAACATTATATTGCTTCGATATAATGGATTTGAATTGCCGTAATCATCAAATTGTGTCCACGTAACATAAATATTATTATTTGTACGATCAACAATTGCCCATTCTTTATCTTGAGCTTTTGTTCCATTTAGCCCCATATATGTTCCATAATTCCAAACACCTCCGGGTTCATCAACTTTTTGACATACTATTCGGTCAATCCAACTTCCTACTTGTGGATTTGATAAATGGAAAAAATAGAAACTACCCGTAGTATCTGAAATAATGCAGGGGTCACCCCAAACACCATATTCAGGCGAAACCAAAGTACCGGCTTCCCATGTATATCCTCCATCTGTGGAGTAATAATATTTATCCGTATTTGCACCTGCTACCATTTGGTCGGTGTTTTTCATGTTTAAGTAAATCGAAGGCTCATTTGGGCCATTGACATTACTTATCATTATGTTTTCGTGGTATTGAGCTTTAGCTGCAATCGCATAAAACAAACCAAGTAAGAGAAAAAGTAAAAATTTTTTCATTAGGATTATTTTTTGATAAGACAATAATTTGTTTTAGAAGTTGCCATGATTCTTTCTTTTTCAACAAAATTAAAAAAAATCTGTGAATCAGTGGCGAATTTGACAATTTATGCATCACTACAGTTAAACAATTTCATTTTTTTTCAAATTTTTTTTCAGACTTTGTATTTGATGAAGAATTTGAGTTTCAACTTGCATAATTTTTCTAATTTTAACGAATTATTTATTTAGAAATATGAAAAAGATTCAGCTTCATTGGCAAATATTAATTGCCCTTATTCTCGCAATAGTTTACGGAATAATTTTTCCGACCACATATTCTGTTAGTGAACAAACTTTGAGTAAATTGGAAAAGAAAGGGCTTAAAAGTGAAATCATCATAAAATTAAAACCAATCGAAAATTTGGTTTACCGAACAAGAGTTGAATTTATTTCGGAAATAGAAACGAGAATAGGTGTTGATGATTTTAGTAAATATTCAAGAAAAATTATTCAATATTCTTATATAAACGCAGAGGTTGACTGGATTAGTTGGATGGGTGATATTTTCCTTAGGGCTTTAAAAATGTTAATAATTCCATTGATATTAAGTTCGTTGATTTCAGGAATAACGAATATTGGTGGTGGCGGAAACCTTGGTCGTCTTGGCCTTAAAACCTTTGGGTATTATGTGATGACAAGTATTTTTGCGATTCTAACCGGATTGTTTTTTGTGAACATTATTAAACCGGGTTTCGGAGCCGATTTGAGTTTTAGCCAAAAAGTTGAAGGCCTTGTTGAAAAACAAAAATCCGTTAAGGAAATTGTAATTGATATCGTTCCGGATAATATTTTTTCGGCTTTTAATGAAAGTGATATGCTTTCGATAATTTTCTTTGCTATTTTGTTCGGATTTTTTATTACAAAGGTTGGCAAAAGACCAAGGCAAATATTATCTGAATTTTTTAATTCTTTATTCGATGTGATGATGAAAATCACCCTGTTCGTAATAAAATTTACACCTTTGGGAATTTTTGGAATTGTTGCCAAAGTTGTTGCCGATCAGGATGATTTAATTGGATTAGGTTCGAGAATGGGTTTGTATATGGGAACCGTTATTGCTGCCCTTGGTATTCACTTTTTTATAACGCTTCCTTTGCTTGTTAAATTTATTGGTAAATCAAAACCTTTCAAACATTTAAAAAATATGTCAACGCCATTATTGACGGCATTTTCAACTTCATCATCGGGTGCAACGCTTCCATTAACTATTAATGCTGTGGAAAAGAATTCGGGTGTTTCTAATAAAATTTCCAGTTTTACTCTTCCTTTGGGAGCAACAATAAATATGGATGGAACAGCTCTTTATGAATGTGTTGCGGCAATGTTTATTGCTCAGGCTTATGGCGTTGAACTTACTATAGTTCAGCAGATTATTGTTGTTGTAACGGCTTTATTGGCTTCAATAGGCGCTGCTGCAATTCCAATGGCTGGCCTTGTTATGATAACCGTAATTCTAACTGCTGTGGGATTACCTCTCGAAGGTGTGGGTTTGATTTTGGCCGTTGACCGTATTCTTGATATGTTTCGAACTGCAACAAATGTTTGGAGCGATAGCTGTGGAGCTGTTGTAATTGCAAAATCGGAGGGGGAGAAGTTAAAGGTGTAGTTTTTAAATTGGCATTTTCTGGCAAGTACTAAATAGTGAATAAAAAAATGTGCTAAGTTCTTTGTATAACTTTTTATTAACAAGCAATAAACAATTATCAATAGAAAATCCTTTAAATGCAACCTATCAATTTTTAATATTGTCATAAAAGGCAGGAGATGTTTTTAATGTAATATTTTTAATACTTTTGGCAAAAAATGTTAAATACCTAATGTAAATAAAACAAGATTAATTTGCAATTCAAATATTTAAACAAAAATTTAAACTTTATAAAATGAAAAAAATTCTATTCGGATTATTATTTATTTCATTTATTATTTCCGCTTTTGCAGATAATGGATGGAGAGAAAATGAAAAAGAAGTAAAAGTTCTTTTAAAATCAACAAGCGATTTTGAAAAACTAAATTCCTTAAAATTAAACGGCGATATTGCAGCCGATCATGCTATCGTATATGTAATTCCTTCCGAACTTGATAAAATTCAAAAACTCGGATTGGAATATAGGATACAGATAGAAAACATGAATCAACATTATCAATATTTTTGGCAAACCGATGAAGCCTATCATTCCTATGATGAAATCATAGAATTAGCTGACAGCCTTGCCGAGCATTTTCCAGGTATTTGTGAGAAACACATTTTCGGAACTTCAATTCAGGGACGACAATGTGCTGCATTAAAAATTAGCGACAATGTTGGTGTCGCTGAAAATGAAGCAGAAGTGATGTTTGATGGAGGTATTCATGGCGATGAAATTGGTGCTTCCGAAAACGTTATTCGTTTTGCTCGACATCTTTGCCTAAGTTATGAAACGGATGCTACAATAACAGAACTGATTAATAATCGTGAAATTTGGTTGTATTTAATGGTTAATCCTGATGGGCGTGCTAATATGGCAAGAACAAATGCAAACGGTGTTGACCTTAACCGTGACTGGGGTTATATGTGGGATGCATGGGGAGGCAGTTCGGGAGCTTATTCGCAACCCGAATCAAAAGCCCTAAGAGGATGTGCATATAGTAATCAATTTGTCGTTCATACAACTTACCATAGCGGTACCGAATATATTTCTTGCCCTTGGAGTTACCGTCCTGACCATTGCCCCGATTATGATCATATAATCCAATTAGCCGGAACGTATTCTTCAACCTCAGGGTATGCAAATATGGAATATGGACAAGGCTGTACAGGAATGTATCCCATCAATGGTAGTACAAAAGATGGTAATTACGGAGCTTTGGGTGCAATTAGCTGGTCAATGGAAATTTCATATGACAAGCAACCTCCGGCATCACAACTTATGAGTTATTATTTAAAAAATGTCCCCGCCATGCTCGCAATGATTGAATATGCAGGTTTTGGCCTTGAAGGGATAGTAACAGATGCCATCACCGGAGAACCTGTTGTTGCAGCAGTATTTGTAGATGACTATTTTCCGACCTACTCTGATCATGAAGCCGGAGATTATCATAAATATGTTTTACCCGGAACTTACTCAATTACAGTAAAAGCAAATGGTTATCAAACACAAACAATTAATAATATTGTTGTAACAAGCAATAATTCAACTGCAACTAATTTTGAGTTAACACCCCAAGAAGGACAATATATTTATAAAATTTCTTCATGTCAAATTCCTGATAATAACCACGATGACGAAGGCAATACCCCCGGCATCATAGGTGCTCCCGATAACAT
>JAEINX010000129.1 GCA_016342645.1 Bacteroidales bacterium
TAATGTTCTTTGGAAAAAAGTCAAAATGTGCAACTTGTGCTGCCGGAAATTTATGTAAACTTAAAAAACTGTAAATAAAATCAAAATTTTCAGTTTAATTTTTGCAATATTTTATGGCTTTTCGATTCAAACAATTTGAAATTGAAGATGACGATTCGACAATGAAAGTCGGAACTGATGCAATTCTGCTCGGTTCGTGGATAAATACGGGAAATTGTAAATCAATACTTGAAATTGGAACGGGTAGCGGTGTTATTGCTCTCATGCTGGCTCAAAAAACTAATGCAAAAATAACAGCTATTGATATTGATGAAAATTCTGTTTTACAAGCTCTAATGAATGTCTCAAATAGTAAATGGTCAAAACAAATTATTGTACAAAATGTTTCATTTCAGGATTTTATTAAATCATCAAATAAAACTTTTGATCTGATTGTTAGTAATCCGCCTTTTTTCGGTAATTCATTGAAATCACCTACAACCAAAACAAATCTGGCAAAGCATAATGACAATCTTTCTTCTAAAGATTTGATTTCTGGAGTAAAGAAAACTCTTTCCAAAAACGGATGTTTTTACGCAATTTTCCCTTATTCAGAAGGAAATATTTTTAGGGAAAAAGCAGAAATTAACAATTTATTTTGCACCAAAATTTTGTTAATAAAACCAAAAACTAATAAACCGGCAAATCGTATTTTATTTCGATTTCAATTAATAAAACCTGCAGAAAGCATTGAAAATAAATTAACTATCAAAAACAAGAATAATACTTTTAACGAAGAGTTTGTTGATTTGACTAAGGATTATTATTTGGATTAATATATAAAACACCGTTAACACAATTTATAAATTATAATCACGAAATATGTTTACTATCAAAAAAAATATTTTGGGACATAGTCGAAAATAAGAATTTTATTTTTATTTTATCGAAAAGATATTCTTAGTGAATTCTCTTCTAAACTATTCTGTTAAACAAAAAGTAGGCTTTTTCAGGTTTGACTATTTATATTCAATCGTCAAAATAGTAATATCATCAGCTTGTTCAACTCCAGTTGCAAAGGAAATTACATCGTTTAACAAATTATTAGTGATAGTCTCAGGTTTACTATCACTATTTATTGATAAAATATTTTCAAGCCTTTTTTCTCCATAGAAATCAGAATTTTTGTCAATAGCCTCAGTGATACCGTCTGTATAAAGCATTATTTTATCATTAATAGCCAGTTTAATGGTCCCTGAGCTGTAATTTTGGTTTGATATTATTCCCATCGGAAGCCCGTTTAAATCGGTTATCTTTGTAAATTTTCCTTGGTTTTTAACAACATAAGGTTTATTATGACCTGCATTACAAAATTCTAACTCAGCCCTTGAAACATCAATAATTCCCATGAAAAAAGTAACGAACATCGAATTTTCATTGAACTTACACAAATCATTATTAATTTCTTCAATAATTCTATTTGGGCTAACTTCCTTTTTTGAAATGGCACGAAACAGTGTTAAAGTTTTGGCCATAAATAGAGCCGCCGGAACACCTTTTCCCGATACATCGCCAATTGAAAAACACAATTTATTTTCGTCGAGAAAAAAGAAATCGTAAAAATCACCTCCTACTTCTTTTGCCGAAATCAGTGATGCAAAAACATCAATTTCCTTATTTTCGGGAAATGGCGGAAAATCTTTAATCAGCATCCCCATTTGAATATCTTTGGCTATTTTCAATTCATTTTCAATTTTTTCTTTTGCCGTGGTTGTTTCTTTAAGATTTTTTATATAATCTTTTAATTCACTTTGCATCTTTGAGAACGAATATTCTAATTGCCCGATTTCATCTTTTGTATTAGCCATAGGCAAATCAAGGTCAAAATTACCTTTTCCAATTAAAGTTGTTGCTTCGGCAAGTTTTTTTAATGGCCGAAGATTTCTTCTTGAAATAAAAATTATGATTATAAAAAGGAAAACCATTCCAAAAATTCCAATAAACAAAAGCTTTTGTGTCAAAACCTTTATGGAAACCAATAATTCCTGCTCAGAAAAAATTATTCCCAACGACCAATTTGTTGATGGAATTTGAGTGAAGCTGATCCACTTATCTATATCACTATCAGCGAGAATCTTGTTAATAGAAAAGATGCCTTTTTCCTCAGTTCTGATTTTGCTATAAATTTCGGCTAATCCGGGATAGAATTTATTCCATGAAGCGGGCTTAAGTTTCTGCATTTGAACCGAATCTGTCTTTGGAAATGACACAATGGATCCTTTATTTGAAATAATGAAAGCAAAACCGCTTTCATAAAATGAGATGTTTGAGACAATTTCACGCAATTTATCTAAAGAAATATCAATAGTAACTACTCCGAGAAATTTTTTTTCCGTTCTTGTTTTCTTATAAAAAGGAACCGAATAGGTTGACATCATAATATTGCCACCACCTTTGTCAAAATAGGGCTCAGTCCAAAATGCATGATTAAGCTCTCGCGGTGAATTAAACCATTCTAAGTCAAAGTAGTTATATTCCGTACTTCCGAGATATTTCTTTAAAGTTTCCCCATCCTTTTTATAATAATAAATTGCATGAAACAAAGAATCTTTGTAAAAGCCATGCTCAGCGTAAGCAATTGAACTTGCAAAAATCAAATTATCGTTTTCGACAGTTTGCTTAATAATTGAATTAAGTTCGTTTTCATTTATTTCGGTGTTTTCAATAAAAGCTACAACGTTTTCAGGAAATTTTTCAAGGCTGTTAAGAATGTTTTCAATACGACTAACAGTTAGTTCTGTAAGATTTTGTGCATCATTCTTTGCATCGGATAAAATCAAATTTCTTGAAATCCTATAATTATAATATAAAATTATTGAAAATATGATAATTATCGTTATTAAAATATATAATGATAATTTAAAAGCAAGGCTTTTTTTAATACTCATAATCGATTATTTAATTTCAATGCAATTTAGCAATTTTACAGAAAGAGTTTCAGAAATTTTAAGAATTGGTTCTCGTACTAAAATTGTTTTTATGAGTTGGGTGTCAGAAAAATCAAAAATCTTTAACAGCATCAACTAAAGTTTTTGTAGCTGTGGCAGTTGTAATTCCATTTTCCTGAACACCGGAATAAGCATGAACCGATACATTTCCTTTTTTAAGAGATAGATTGTTTAAAATTTTTTTAACATTTGAGGGATTAACTCCTCCACCGACAACAATTTCAATTTTACCGTTAACTTGACTAATATATTTATTCAACTTTCCAACTCCCTCAAGTGCATTACCTTTTTGTCCCCAGGGAATTCCGGATGTCAGAATACGATCAACACCTAATTCAAGCAATTGATCAAGAGTTTCAAGAGGGTTTGGGCATGCATCGAAAGCCCGATGAAACGTGAGTTGTAAATTATTTGAGTTGCATGTTTGCAATAATTCTTCGAATACACTTTTATTCAACCGATTATCACTTTTCTGCAAAACACCAAAAACAACTCCATCAGCTCCGGCTTCTGCTGCCATTTGGATTTGCCGATGCATAATTATAATTTCTTGTTTAGAATAGGAAAAATCACCTTTTCTCGGCCTTATCATCACCATCAAACCTTTTTTGTTGCCAAAAGCTTTTCTTGCTTCAATAATGTGTTCTTTTTTTGGTGTCAAACCATAAAATTGCATCGAACTACATAACTCAACTCTCGCAGCACCACCCAAGTAAGCCGATTTAATAGGATTATTAAAACCATCAATTGCATCACTATTTATGCATGCCTCAACTTTTACCATAAATATTTATTTTTCATTTGATTGAGAAAAAAGCAAGATAAAAACTTTTTAAATTACTTGAAAACCGATATAAATTTTTTCATATAAATATACACAAACATATGAAAAAATTTATACGGAGGCTCCCTCTATCCTATTTATTTCAATTTTTTTTCAGGAGAAACCTACTAAATTCTCAAATAAGAAAATTTCTGAAAAATTGATAAATTGTTATATTTCTGATTATCTATCCCCAATTATAATAATTTAAATTTGTTTTTTAAAAAAATGCTTATTTTGAAAATACAATAAACAGTTTTTTTTAATAGAAAATTGAAAGCAATTACCGAAAAACATATCTTTGCAAAAATTTAATTAAATATCAAAATGAAAATTGGGATAGATAGTTTTTTAGTAAATCGTACGAATTTGGATTTGCATTTTATAAGGATTTTTTTACAAAAAGTTGTCACCTAAATCTAAAAATCAAGTAAAATTTTAAAAAAAATACTAAATTATCTTATTGAATTTTCATATTGAATAGCTTATAATGAAGAAACATTTTTCAATAATAACAGGGACAGGAAGCTATATACCTTCGAAAATAATTAAAAATGAAGATTTCCTAAAAAATGAGTTTTATAATTCATCACAAGAGAAAATCTCCAAGAATAATAAAGAAATAATAGAGAAATTTCAACAAATTACCGGAATTTCAGAAAGAAGATATGTTGAGGATGAATATGTAACATCTGATATTGGATTTTTTGCCGCCAAAAAAGCAATTGAATCCTCAAAAACAGATAAAGAAAGCCTTGACTATATTATTGTAGCTCATAATTTTGGCGATGTATCAGGGTCTAATCGCCAATCTGATTTAGTACCAAGCATTGCTGCCAGAATAAAATATAAACTGGGTATAGAAAATCCATATACGGTTGCTTATGATTTGCCGTTTGGGTGCCCTGGGTGGCTTCAAGGTTTAATTCAAGCTGATTACTTCATAAAATCAGGTGATGCTAAACGAATTTTAGTTATTGGAGTTGAAACATTGTCACGAGTTTCCGACCCATATGATATCGACAGTATGATATATTCAGATGGTTCGGGAGCAGTAATTCTTGAAGCAGTTAGTAGTGAAAATCCTGTTGGAATAATCTCACACAAAACAAGATCGGATACATTGGGACATTTAAATTTATTGAAGATGAATAAGTCATATAATCCTAAACTTAGCATAAAGAAAGATATTTTTCTTAAAATGAACGGTCGAAAATTATATGAGTATGCGCTTAACACAGTTCCTTGCCTTGTTAAAGATGTAATTGAAAAAGCCGGTTTTTTTATTAGAGACATTAAAAAAGTACTTATTCATCAGGCAAATGAAAAAATGGATGACGCAATTTTAATACGATTGCTTAAATTATATAATATTAAGAAAATACCCGAAAATATTATGCCGATGACTATTTCCAAACTTGGAAATAATTCTGTTGCAACTTTACCCATTTTATTTGATCTTTTAATAAAAGGAAAACTAAAAAACCATAGTATTTTAACAGGTGATAATTTGGTTTTTGCTTCTGTCGGAGCTGGAATGAATGTTAATGCTTTGGTTTATAGAATGCCTTAAATCAAATAAGGTTAATCATTAAATTTTTTTAAACATACTGCTAAATTTCTCTTTCTATTTCGAGAAGTGGAATTTTTATTAAACATTTTTTGTTTTCAACCGTTTTGGAAAGACTTCTGTTCGTAAAATATTTATATGAACTTACAATTATTTCAAATTGATTTTCTGCATCTTCAAAATTCCTTAGGATGGGATTTTCCATGTAAGTAATCAAAAGAAAAGATTTGCTATTAATTTCGCAATTCACTTTAAAGGACTGCAAATTTGAAATAATATTGTTATTAACAATATTCTCAAAAATTCTATTCAATGTGTTGGGGAGTATATTTTTATTGAAATATTTTTCGGGAATGTTAAAATTCACTAAAATATTATTATTGTTTCTCAGGTTTAAGATAAAAATAAGGTCTTCAACCGAGTTGATCTCCGATTTCAAATCAATCAGTTCATTGAATTTATTATCAAGTTTATAACGATAAATCCGCGATAGACGATTAATAAAATCGTCAGATGATTTTGGTTCGTTCCTAATTATTGTAATCAATGTTTCTAAGCTTGCAAACAGAAAATTTGGATTAATTTCATTTATAAAAGCTTTGAGCTTGTATTCAGAATTTTTTCTTTTGGTTTGCTCTTTAATCAATTGAATATTACTTTGCTTATCGAGAAAAAATATGCTAAAAAACAATAAATTATAAAATAAACAGGAAATCAGAAAAACAATATTGAACGCTATCAACTCTGTATAAAAATGAGAATAACCAATTATTAGCTTAAAATAAAAATAAATAATTAAGCTAACAAAAATTATTGATAATATACAACTTATACTCGTTTGCAAAAGAATTCTTATAGTTGAATTTTTCTCAAAAGGATAAAATCTATCTAACAAAAGAATTGCTGCACGCATGCTTTCCGAAAGCAAATATGTGATTAATATGCATAATAAAACTTCCTCGCTAAAAAAATTATCGTAAAGTAAAATAATGCTATCGAAAACCAAAAGAACAATAATATATAGCATTGTACCATAAATTGCAGGTGCAACGACTCGAAATAATATATTATTAATAAATATTCGTTTCATTTCTCAATTTCAGATGATAGCAATGGAATTTTGACAATAAAATTTTTGTTTTTATTAATCGATATTGGGATTTTTGTGAAATATTTATATCTATTTCTAATATTGTTTAGGCCTATTTTGTAAGAGTCTTTTTTAGGATGTTTATCAATCAATGTATTCTCAAAATTTATAAAATGTGACTTTCCAATAAAATTGTTTTTAACAACAATAAAATCAACACCTTCATTATAAATAGTAACTTTCAAAGGCTTGATTTCTGAGATAGTATTATGTTTTATTGCATTTTCAACAAGCATTTGCATACTTAAAGGCGGAATTTGATATTCTAAGATTCTGCTTTCAATATCAATTCTAACTATTAAAGCATTCTCGTAGCGAATTTCCAACATAAAAATATATGCTTTTAAAAATTCAAGCTCTTCGCTAAGTTTTACTAATTTCCTATCACTTGTCGAGAGAACAAATTGATAAGTTTCTGCAAATTTCCTAATATATTGCTCAGCTTTATCTGTATAGCGATATGCAAGAGACGAAATTGTATTTAATGAATTAAAAAGATAATGTGGGCTAAGTTGGCTTTCTAGCATTTGAAATTGCAAATTAAATTGATCATTACTAAGCCTTAGAGCCTCGATTTGAGTTACAGTATATTGTCGGTAGGAAAAAAAAGAAAAATTTAATGTCGTATAAATGAAACTTATAAGAATTAGCAATATTTCCAACCTTGTCAAAATATCGAAATGTTCGATTAAAAAACCGGAAAATGTGAGATTTTCTACACATAAAAAATAATAAAAAACAACCACAATAATTGAAATAATTAAAGAAAATAAAATCGTTAATATTAAACCCGATAAAAAGCGTCTCCAAAAATAATCTTTCCATGAAATTCTTTTATTGAGATAATTACTGATAGCAACAATTCCAAAGCTGACAAGGTTAGATATTAAAATAGTTGTAATTAAATATTTTATTTGTATTGCTAAAAACGGTAATTTGCCTGTTTCACCAAAATACAAATACGAATAAAATATCAGTCCCGTAAAAGTGCTTATTAAAATTATATGCCAGATGTGCTTCATTTGATTTACTATATTATGCCGAATCTAATAAAGTAATATTGATTTTAAAATTCTTTAATTTTTTCCTACAAAGGTAAATACTGTCATTGAATTATAAAAATTAATTTACATGGTCGAAAAAAAGGAACGTTCGATACGAAGGTGCCTAAATAATCAAGGTAATGATTTCTTGCGAACACTATTTAAAAACACTTTTTGTTCTCAAGCGTTGATTTAAAGCATCCATAACTCTGCGGTACTCGCTGTCTGAGGTTAGAGAATTAGCTGCATCCTGATAAGCATCAATAATTCTATCATCGTCCTTTGGAAGAATTTCACTCAATTTTATTAAAACTGAGGATGCTTCGGTGTTTGAACTTAACTTTTCAACACTTTCAAGAATTTTCACTATTTCATAGTTTGACAAACGATGTGATTCTATAAAATCTCTTAAAACATATCCGATTTCAGTATTACTCGACATTCGATTCAAAGTTCTAAAGAATTCATCAATTACATTATTATCTTGTATTAATTGAGGAATAATGGCTCTTAAAACTGAAGATGTTTCGGTGTTTGATGATAAGGAAGAAGTTGCATCAAGAAATAAAATTTGACTTTGTTTATCAAGAGGATGCTTTCTAACTAAATCTCTTAAAATTTTACCTGCTTCCGTATTACTTGTCATTTTCTTAATAACATTGAAATATGAAATGTAAAAACCCTGACTTTTTCTAAAACTATCATTTACCATAAGCATAACTCTTGCAGTTTCAGTATTTGATGAAAGCAAAGAAACTTCCCCCAAAAGTGAAGTCATAATATTATCAGACAAATCTTTCTTATTCAATAGATCAGTCAATACTGATGCAATTTCGGTATTACTTGACATATTATTAATAACTCGAAAATAAGCTTCAGAAATTTCTTTATCATCAATAAATAAATAATTTACTTTTTTTAACACCGATGCAGTTTCGGTATTAGAGCTTAAATGGCGAAGGCTTTCCAGTAGTGAAAAAATTGAGTATTTCGATAACTCCTTTTCTTTTATAAGATCACTTAAAACACTTGCTATTTCAGTATTACTTGTCATTCCATCAATAACTGAAAAATAAGCATCGCTTACATTGTTGTCATTGGGGAAAATTGGATTTACTTTATTTAAAACATAGCCTGTTTCAGTATTTGAAGACATTTTGCCTGCACAATTTAATAAACTTATAAGCATATCATTTGATAGTTCATGATAAATCAAGGCATGTCGCAAAATTCCACTTATTTCGGTATTTGAAGATAAACCGGAAATACCTTTAAAATACGCTTTAGCAGTGGTTTCATTTACAAGAAATACATCCGAAAAATCTTTATAAAGAATTCCACAACTTGTATTTGAAGATATTTGTCTGTTAATATCAATGGCAATGTCAACAATTTCATTGGTATTCAATTTTTCAGTCAACAAAACTTCAAAATATTCAGCTTTAACCGAATTGCTCGATAAATGTGAAATTTCATTTAATACGGCATCTACTCCGCCTTTATTAAAAAAACGCTTTGTCCTTCCTTCGGCATCAATTCCTGTTGATCGAATTACCTCAAGAAGAATATCTTCTAACCAAATTCTTCCTTCAGGCTCATAAGGAACTTCTCTTCTTCCTTCATTATAATAGTATTGTATTTCACCTTTTGAATTACTTTCGATCAATATAGTTCGTTTATTTCCAAAAGTTTTTTTGCTAATTTTCAAATACCCACCCGGTGAGATACTGCTAATTCCTCTATCGTCATCAGTTACAGTAATTTTTCCATTGTGTTTAATATCGAAATAGGTAAATCCTGCGAAAGTAAAATATGTATGCCTTTCGGTGTGAAAATAACCGGAATCGATGTTTAGGGCATCGTTTGAGCAATATATTTCCGATGCAAATAATATGTTTGGAAAAGAAGCAAAGGAAAAAACAAATATGATAATAGAAATTATCGATATTTTTTTAATTAAATTTTTTAAAGAAAGTTTGATTTGTGTTTTCATATCATTTTTATTTATTATAATTTGTAATGCAATAATCGTTAAGAAATCAAGGCAAAACAAACGAATTGTAATGAACCGGTAAAAAAATGAAGTGAATTGCATAAAAAAGGTATTGACTTGTATTTGTTTTTTTAATTTTGTATAATGATTTTTAATAGAAATGCGTTATATATATTTTCTAATAACGATGAAAATTATTACTTGGGATATAAGGGGAAAATAAAGGAAATAAGCCCTCTGCACTAAAGCTTCGGCGAGTTAACCATTTTATGACAACAGAATGACCACTAAATGACTACTTAATGACCATTAAATCCAGCTCATATTTTTGCAAAAACTGATATAATCTTTAATAAAAATTATATGAAAGATATTTACATTGAAGAATTTAATAAATTAAAAACCGAAGTTGAAAGCTGCCGAAAGTGTGCATTGCATGAAAGCAGAAATAAAATAGTTTTCGGTAATGGAAGCACTGATTCAAAAATCTTTATCATTGGTGAAGGGCCCGGATACGATGAGGATAAAACAGGAGTTGCTTTTGTTGGGAAATCAGGGCAATTGTTAGAAAAAATTTTTCAAGCTTGCGGTTTTGAGCGTAATAAACATATTTATATTGGGAATATAGTAAAATGCCGGCCTCCACAAAATAGAGTACCCACAATTGATGAACAAAGGGAATGCTTACCCTACCTTGAAAAACAAATTGAATTAATTGATCCGAAAATTTTAGTTTTGCTCGGCTCAACAGCTTTGAAAGCATTTTTTGGACTTCAGTCAAAAATCACAAAAGAAAGAGGACAATGGAAAATTTATAATAATAGATATGTAATGCCAACTTTTCATCCATCTGCCTTATTAAGAAATCCTTCATTGAAGAGAGAAGCATGGGAAGACTTTAAAATGGTAATACAAAAATATCGTGAGGTTGTTGATGCCGAACATAAATGTAAATATATATGAGACCTGTAAAAAAAGCCACAGATTCACAAACTTAGAATAATCATATGATAGATTTATTCATTTTGTGTATTATTTACATTCTCGCATTTTAGTATTCACTCATTCTCGCATTTGACAGGTT
>JAEINX010000130.1 GCA_016342645.1 Bacteroidales bacterium
GAAGTCCGTGAGTTTCTTATAGAAACTTATGCCAAAGCATTAATCGATTGGGATATAGATGGATTCAAACTTGATTTTATAGGTAGTTTTTCTGCAAAAGAAGATACTAAGTTAACACTTGAAAATGCCAGAGATTATTCATCGGTTAATGAAGCAGTTGATCGATTAATGACAGATATTACCAATCGGTTAACTGGATTAAAGCCTGATATACTAATTGAATTTAGACAATCCTATATTGGCCCCCTAATGAGAAAATATGGAAATATGTTCCGTGCCGGTGATTGCCCCAATTCTTATCATTACAACAGAGTAAGAATTACCGATTTAAGACTATTGAGTGGAAACACAGCTGTACATTCTGATATGCAAATGTGGCATCCTGAAGATCCGGTAGAATCTGCAGCACTGCAACTTATTCATACGATTTTTAGTGTTCCACAGCTTTCGGTTCGAATTGATAAAATTCCTGAAGACCATAAAGAAATGATTCGTTTTTGGAATTCATATTGGTTAAAAAACAGATCTGTTATATTGGATGGTAAATTTGTTGCAACAAATCCTGCTAATAATTACACACAGCTATCAACTTCTGATGATTCTAAACAAATTATTGCAGTTTATACAAATGAATTAGTTAATCCTCTGGGATCGATTGATAAATTAGATATTATAAATGGAAAAATGCTTTCTGGAATTATTGTTAACATACCTAAGAATCTCTCTGGACAGAATTATATAATTTATGATTGCAAAGGAAAAACAACTGAAAAAGGAAAGCTTAAACACGGTTTGCAACTACTATATGTTCCGGCAGCCGGAATAGTTCAAATAGAATCTTATTAATTTGCAATTTAATACTTTAAAAAATATTAGGTTTTTTTAACCTGATATTTTTTAAACTTTTCCATTGGAATCGAAAAAATAATTTTTGCTTTGTTTTTGTTGTTTATCTATCCATTTTTCAGCTAACTGTTTCATAAAAGAATCGGCGTAGGCAAACACCATTTTATAAGATTCGCAAAAGTGGTTATGCCATTTATCTTTTGGGTCTTTTATTCGATCTTTAATGCAACCTCCATTGCAATAATTTAACCACTTACACGAAAAGCACTGATTGTTCAAAGAACTTTTTTGTTTACCAAATTCATGTTGCTGATCAGAATTTAGCATTGAAATCAAACTCTTTTGCTGAAGCACTAAAATCAGCAACCTTGTCCATATCCTCTTTATCAGTTTCTACAACAGGAATAAATTGCATATTGTTAAATCCAATCCGATATAAAAAACCATATATTTCTTCGGGATATTTTGCTGAATAATTCGTTACACACGTTAAAGAATTTACAGCTATTTTTCTTTCTAACAACAATTTTGTATTCCGAAACACTCTTTCCCAAGTCCCTTTCCCTGCTTTATCTTTTCTAAAATTATCGTGTACATGTTGAGGACAGTCAATCGAAATCCCTACAAGAAAATGATATTCAGCTAAAAAATCAGCCCATTTAGCATTAAGTAATAAGCTATTCGTTTTTAGAATATTTGCAATAGTAATGTTTTTTCCATGTCGCAATTGCAATTCAATAATCCGTTTAAAAAAATTTAAACCCATTAGAGTGGGTTCTCCTCCCTGCCATACCATTCCAATGCTTTGATCAGATTTAAACATAGCTTGCTTAACCAATTCTTCCAAAACATTTTCACTTATTCTATTTGCTTTTTCGATCGGATATAAGGCGGCTTTATCGAGATAAAAACAATACGAACAATTAAGGTCACAATCAGCACTTGAGGGTTTAATTAGCAATGTTTGTAAGGATTTATTGGTCATTTCTGTAAATTTTTTATAAAATGTTTCACTTAACAAAATAAATAAAAAATATTACCCGATTTAAAAATTTCAATATATTTGTAATAAATAATTTGGATTTTGTTTTAATTTAAAAAACTAATAAAAAAAAATATGAAAAAAATTTTAGTACCTGTAGATTTTTCCGAGCACACTGAGATTTCCTGCAAATATGCCTTAGAAATTGCCAAAAAATTTAATTCCGAAATACGTTTATTTTATTCCTACTTCGATCAAATAATTGTAACCGATAGCAGTTTTCCAACTTCTGTTGACACGGGAACTATGCTAAATGAGCAACTTATGCGTGACATCGAAGTAATTGCAAAAAATGATATTAGAGAAATTCAAACGAAAATATCAAATGAAATCCACAAAGAACACATCAAAGAAGTAAAAGTTACTTATACTATTGTTCCGGGCGAAGCTGAATTTGAGATTCAAGAAATTTGTGATGAATACAAGCCCGATCTAATAATAATGGGTAGCAGCGGGAAAGGCAAAAAAGACATATTTTCGGGTAGTGTTTCACGAAAAATAATGAATCGTGCCAATGTTCCTGTTCTTGCGATTCCTCCAATTCCTGAATATCAGGAAATAAAAAATGTTATGTATTCAACAGAATTCAATGATCTTGATATTGAAAAAATCAATAAACTTTTCAAGATTTTTAATGATTTCAATATTAATGTTACTTGTGTTCATTTCAATTTTGACGGAAAAAAAACCGACCCTGAGCAAAAAATAAACAAACTAAAAGAAATTTTCAAGGATAAAATTGAAGCTGATCGTTTATCATTTAAAATAATCGAATGTGAAAATCTTAAAGATGACCTTTCAAATTTTGTTGAAAAAAATTCTATCGACTTAATTGCGTTTATTTCACATAAAACCGGTTTCTTTTCAAGATTATTTAAACAACAAAAAATTACTAAAGCAGATTTATTTAAAGCAAATATTCCATTATTTGCTATGCACGAATAGGAAATTGTTTTGTTATAGATAGCATAGCGAAGAAATTGGCATTTTCGGGCAAACACCTGAATAAATTGCAATATCTTCATACTTCAGGATAGATAAACTCTATAATTTTAGAGGTTAATAGTATAAGAATACGAATTCCCCTGTTTTTCATTTGGTAAATTTTTTTTCTCATTGTTTCTATTTTCAGATTTTTTATACTGATAAGAAACATGAGTTTGATTGGCAGGAAGTTTAAAAACAATTCTTGATCTGATGGTTGAAACTATTCTTATTCCTCTATTTTTTGCTTTTTCATATTTTAAAAGCTTACACAATCTTATTGCTTCTTCATCACATCCATAACCAATTCCCTTAATAACATTTGTAGAAATTACTTCTCCGAGAGCATTTACTTTATATTTAATATAAACAATTCCTTCAATTTTCTTTTTAAGAGCCTGATCGGGGTATTTTAAATTCTTTAAAATAAATTTTTTCAACTCTGTTTTTCCACCCGGATATTTTGGAAGCTTTGGGAATTTCTTTTCTTTATTTATCATCTTTAATTATTTTGACCCTAAAGCAAGGTTTATTCCGATTAATAAAAATACTGATGCTTTTATCCAATTTACAGTTTTTGAAATCTTAGGATTTTTCATCAATTTTTCTGATAACCTTTCTGCCAATATTGAAATTAGAGAAAATATAATAATTGCCTGAAACATAAAAATTAAACCTAAAAACATCATTTCGAGAGATGGATTTTTTGAATTTGCACTCACGAATTGAGGTAGAAAGGCTAAAAAAAATAGTGAAACTTTAGGATTTAAAATATTCATTAAAATTCCCTTTTTGAAAAGTTTTTTGTATTCCTGTGAAGGAGAATTTCCTAATTTAAAATTATTTTTATTTCGTTCGAGTATTGCTTGTATTCCAAGAAAAATCAAATAAGCGGCACCCAAATATTTGAGAATATTAAAAGCTGTAGCTGATTCGTATAATATCAATGAAATCCCTAAACTGGCTGCAGTTGTATGAACAATTATTCCGGTAGAAAGGCCTAAGGCTGTTAAAATCCCCGCTTTTTTACCTTGAGAAATACTTTGAGTAATTACAAAAATTATATCAGGCCCCGGCATAAGAGTTATTAATACAGAAGCGCCCAAAAATCCTATTATATTCATTTCTTTAATTTATCTTTTGAATATTCTTGGAATAAGCATTGGAACTTCAGTAATATATTGTAGGTAAGCATTCCCAAATTTTTTTGTTAAAATCTTTTCTTCGTATTTTGAAATGATATAATAAAAAATAATAATCAAAATCCAGATGAACACTGATATTAATGAAAATGTCAAAACTATTAAACCAAAATATAATAATATAGCTCCTAAATATATTGGATGCCTTACAATTTTAAAAACCCCATTTTTAATAACACATGGTTCTTTTCTTATTTCTCCAAAAACAATTTTTAAACCACTTCTTGCCAAAAAGCCCGAATAGATGAGAATTATAGCAGAAAATATTATTCTAATAATTAATGGAATATATTTAGAAATAAAAGTCGAATAATGGAAAATGAATGAATCTAAAATCCATGCTGCCAAAAAAACTACTAAGAAAATTAATTGTCCAAAGTCTCCATAAAAATGTTCACCGGCTAAATCAGGCCTGTCATTATGCTTTTTGACTTTTTTATCATTACTCATATTTGATTGTATTTTGAAAAGAAACTGTTTAACATAATAATTTATAATTTTAAAAACAAATACATTTTAAGAAAATGTTTGTTCAAAAGTATAAAATTTGTTTGAATAAAAAAAATACTTAAATATTAAATATTGTTGATAGATAAATTTACCCCATAATCACAAGCATAGTGTGAACTCTTTTTCATTTTTTACTTTTCCGGATCCAATAGCAAATCAAGCTTTTGATCCTTAATAATAAGTAAACCCAAACGTTTATGCGAAACTCCTTCCAATAGTTTGAAATTAAAAATAGGTTTTCCTTCTTTTACATCTGAATCAAAATAATTAAACAAAATATTTGATTTTTGTCTAATATCATTTTCGAGTTCGGTTAAGTGCGAAGCTAAAATAAAAACGCTTGATTTCCAATTTGTCAAACCGTCAATGACAAGCAATGAACCGTCAATGGCATCTTTGATGTTTGTTCCTTTGAATAATTCGTCCAGCAACATCAAAACTTTACTATGCTTTTTCAAAGTAAGTGCTGCATTTTTTACTCTCATAACTTCACTGAAAAAGTAACTGTAACCAATACTAATGTTTCCAGAAGGATTCATGCTACTAAAAATACAATTAAATGCAGAGAGGCTCATGGAATTTGCAGGAACTCCAAGTCCAAGATGTGACATAAAAACTGCCAATCCGACAGATGATAATAAAGTTGTTTTTCCTGCCATATTCGGCCCTGTCATAAACATAAAATTTTTTCCCTCATCAAAAAGGATATTATTCTTAATGGGTTTATCAAGAAAAATGTGATATAAATCATTGATTTCTATGTATGATTCAGTGCGATCAACAAATTTTGGAAATACAAGTTTGTATTTTTTTGTTGCCGTAGCCATTGCCATAAGCAAATCAAGTTCATAAATTAAATCTATAAAAAGGCTAAAATCAACCTTTAATTTATCCCTGAATATTTTATCAATATTTAATGCTTTTAAAAATCCCAGAGATACATATTCCTGATCTTTAATCAATTTGTTAATTTTGTCATTCGATAAAAATTCGGAAATAGAGTTAAAAATTTCTTTTAAATAAATAGGCAAATCATCACTATTTTTTATTTCAATAAAATCTTTCAAGCAAATCAGAGTCTTGATTGCATTTTTTGTTCCTTTTCTAAAAACCTCATTATATGATTTGTGAGAAAATTTCAACCAAGCCCCTTCAAGGAATTTTAAAAAAATATTATCGCTTGATAGCGGATCGGGTTTTGAAAAAAAATAAACTTCTACTGCATTCATTTGCTCTTTAGAAACAGGAAGATTCCAGTTTTTCAAATTTTCAGTAAAATACTTTACAGTTTCTTGAATGGCTTCAATTTCTCGAATATTATTTTTAGGCCTTTTGAAAAGCCGTTTTAGTTTATCCTCACCTCCATTGGTTGTGCAATGGTTTATCATATCGAAAAGGTTTTTTCCAACTCCATGAGATCCAAAAATGTCAAGCTCACTAAAAGTCTGTGAATCTATAAATAACCTATTTGTTTCTTGCATTTATTCGTTAATCAAAATTTAGTTTTCGAGCATTAATTAATTTTTTTATTTGACACCAAATATTTAAATTGTTTCAAAAAATTTCATTTTGCAATATTAAATAATTAAAAAGAATTATCCCTACTTGTCAAAATGGGAATTATTCTTATTTTTGCACAAAAAATTGGGGTGTTAGCTCAGTTGGTTTAGAGCGCATGCTTGACAGGCATGAGGTCACTGGTTCGATTCCAGTACATCCCACAAATATATTTAACTAAAACAACAATAAAGACAAAGAAGTACGATTATTGAGGTAAGAAATATTATGAATAAATTCATAAAATATTGTATATACTTTGTCCTAATAATCATTAGTGCTAATATAGAAGCACAGGATCAAGGTTTTTCACAATTTTTTAATAACCCGGTTTATTACAATCCTGCAAATGTTGGGTTATCAAAGGGTTTAATGACAAGATTTTCATATAGAAATCAATGGCCCGGACTAAATAACGACTTAACTTCCTATAACTTTAGCCTCGAAGTCTCCGAAAGAAATATTCCAGGATTGGGAGGAGTAGGATTGATCTTTTCTTCAAGTGATTATGGCATGCAATTATTATCAACCTCAATGATTGGAATAGTTACTTCTGTCCGAATTCCTGTTTCTCAAAACATGGTTTCGCAATTTGGAGCAATGGTTTCATATAATCAAAAGAAAATCAATTGGGAATATCTGGTTTTTAGCGATCAACTTGACCCAAGATATGGAAATGTCAACCCATCATCGTTTGTTCATCCTAATGCTCAGAGTATTTCTTTTACAGATCTTAATCTTGGAGGAGTTCTTCAGGGAAAGTTTAATAATATTACATCAACTTTTGGATTTGCGGCTCATCATTTATTTCAACCAAATGAGTCCTTCACTGATGGTTCGGCTCCTTTACCGAGAAGGTTTGTTGTCCATGGCGATTTAATTTTCGATAATAAAAATTCTTCAAAGTCGGTTTCAACTACTAAACTTAATATGAAAATTAATCCGGGATTCATTCTTGAGAATCAGGCAGGATTAAATAAATATTCAATCGGTTTAAACATGCTTTTTGAAAATCTTTATACCGGATTTTGGTTTAGGAATGAAGAATTCAGTTTCATAAACTACACATCGATAATATTGCTTGCCGGACTTTATATTCCATTATCGAAAAAAAACAACATGAAGCTTATGTATAGCTATGATCTGCCAATTTCTAAATTCTACGCCGGTTCAGGCGGAGCACACGAATTACATATTACTCTTAGTTTTGATGATATAAATCTTTTTAGTTGGAAAAAGGATTTTCAGGTATATCGTAAAAGAGGAGATGTTTTGGAATGTTCGCCATTTTAGGATATTAATTCGACACTATCCCGCTAAGTGTGTAAATTAGAATTTTATTCTGCAAGCCTCTTCAAAAAACCTTCAAGTTGTTTCGTGTCTAATCTTTTAGCAATTATTTTTTTTTTCTTATCGAGCAAATAAATTACAGGTGTACTGTAAATATCATATAATTTATGATAATCACCGCTCAAACTTCTTGTTCCATTGACGTTTATCCAACTCAAAGTATTTTGCTTAACGAATTTTCTCCAACTTGCAAGATTTGTATCAACACAAACTGCAAAAACCTCAAAATCCGGCTGATCTTTTTCGTATAATGATTTCAAATCTAATATTTCTTTTTTACAAGTACCACATTCCTGATCCCAAAAAATTACAACCGTATAATCTGAATCAATTTCATACAAAGAGGAGAATGCCCCCAAGGTGTCAATTAAAATCAAATTGCCCGCATATTTCCCAAGTAAAGCAGGTTTGATCTCAGATGCTCTTTTAGTTAGGTTTTTTAAAACAAATGGATTGGTATCAGGCAATTTATTTTTTAAGTAATAATTTTCAACCATATAAACAAATACTTTGTCAAATCCCATGATTTTAGATCTTTCCGAGGAGTTAGTAATATACCAAATTATATACTCAAAAATTTCTGTTCCTTCCTTAGATTTATCTGTCAATAAAGCTATTTCCCGAATTATTGTATCGGGATGTTGTATTAAAACTTTCGAGAAATAATTATCAAGTTTTCTATGAAAAATCGGAGTTCTAAGCAACTTATCATTCTTTAATTCAATATTATCCCAATAATGATTTTTATAATAGTCATATGAAAATTCCCGATTTTCTTTATCGTTTCCAAGCATAATTGAATCAGGGATTATAAGCTCTTTCATTGCTCTGAAAACTGTTGATAAAAAGGAATCGCTTTGTTCATTAATTAAATTTTCCTTGTATTCACCAACTTCATTATTAATCTTCTGAATTTTTTTTGTAATAACCAAATCGCCATTATTCGTAGATAAAGAATCTTTTAAAGCATTTAATTCCAAATATTTCTGTTTATTAAATCGTATGTAATTATAAAATAAAGTATTTTCTGGTGATCCGGTAAATTTCATATTTTCAATCATGTCGGATGAATCAGTACTAATTTTAAAACTTTGCTTCTTATCAATAATAAATTCGAAATATTGGTTTTTCTTTTCTCCTACAACAAAATAAATTCCCGGAGGCAAAGCAGTTTTGCCCTGAAAAACAAATCGCCCTGATTTTTTTACTTTGGCGGTATCAATAATAATAGTTTTATCACCATAATAATTTCCTAAATAGCAAAGGCTGTCAGAAATTCCATGAATATTGACTTTTATCTCATACCCTCCCCTGTTTGCAAATAAAAACCCACAAATTGAAATAAAAAATATAAGAATTAAAATTCGAATACTAAAGAAACGCATAAAAAAACACTTTTTTGTCTATTAATAAAATTCATTTTGAATGTAAACTAACAAAAGTAAAAATTATTTCTATAAAATTTTTTGCAATTTAAATTTATTATTCCGAAATTTATGGCGAAAAAATTCATTCCAAATGAATAAGAACAAATTATAATAAAACAAAGGAAAGTAAAATGTTAAATAAGTCATCTCTAATAATAGTAGTTCTGATCGTTCTCCTTTCAGGTTGTGACAGCACAAAAACAAAAACAAGCGATAAGAAACAGGTTCATCATATTGTCCTGTTCTGGTTAAAGGACTCAGGCAATCAGGCCCAAAGGCAGGAAATCATTGAGAAATCTTTTTCATTGTGCAAAATTTCTGAGGTTATTAATGTAAGTACCGGAGAAGTAATACCAAGCGAAAGAAAAATTGTTGACGACAGCTTTGATGTTGGTATCACGGTTAGTTTTGCCAATAAAGATGATATGAATGCATATACAAAACACAAAATTCATAATGATTTTGTTGAGGAAATTACACCCTTGCTGGAGAAAGCTGTGGTTTATGACTATAATGTAAATATAAGTCAATAAATTCTATAATTGACTCATTAACTAACCAAAAGCTTAAATTATGAAAACAATTTTTTATAAGAAATTGCTATTATCAGTATTGATCATAATCCTGCTGATCCCGCACCTGACATCTGCCCAAATCAGCAGGGTAAAACCCTTAGTAAATTATGAAGTAAACAAGCAAATACCCTCATTAAATCCTCAGGAAAGGGGAGATAAAAGAAAGTCTAATAAATGGTTTGTTAAAATTGGTGCGAATACTACTTTTGCGAATTATAATAAGTATAATAAAAAAATCAACATCTTTTTTGGAGTCGGAAGATCTTATCATAAATCTGGTATTTTTTCTTTTAACTGGGAAGTATTTTATAAATCACGGGAGTTTTTATTACAGAATCAACGAGTTTATCGTCCATATCCATATTATTATATTACATATTATGATATTGATGTTTCAAATAGCTATATTGATATTTTCTTAACGCCGAGTGTGAAATTATTTGACTTTTCTAAATCAAATATAAATATATCATTTGGACTTTTTCTATCTGCTCCTGTTGCAGAGAACACAAACTACACTCTCAAGCCTTTAAGAAAATACACCACTGATACTACTAATGTTGATTTTAGGTTTTATCCGGAAGATCAAGAACCTGATTTATTTATTGATGTATTTATCGGCCTTGCGATTGGTATTGAGTATGAATTAGGAAAGAAAATTATTCAATTGAAATATTGTAATGCATGTGGGTCAACTGATCAAATTCGTCGTTTTACGGGTAAAAGCCGGTTAAATACCCTGGAATTAATGATTGGGTATAAATTTTAATATGATATTTTAAAAAAACAATAATTTTTAATTTATGGAATCAATAAAAAAAACAAAAGAAATAGCTAAGGAAGAAATAAAGATAGCTATAAATACATACTTTCAGGTTTTGATAAGTAAAGATGAAGGGCCAAATTTTGCAATGAGAAAATTTACAATTGAACCCGGAGGACGAATTCCCTAACATACAAATACGGTTGAACACGAACAATTTGTCTTGAAAGGTCATGCAAAAATAGGAATTGGAGATAAAACATTTGAAGTTAAACAAAATAACATTGTTTTTATTCCTGCCGGT
>JAEINX010000131.1 GCA_016342645.1 Bacteroidales bacterium
CGGAAAGATTCAAATTATTCAGGGAATAGAAACTTTGTTGCCATTAATGTTTCATGCCGAAGAATTGAAAAAATAAAATAAATCTCCCGCAGATTTCGCAGATGAATGCAGAAAAAATAAAAGATAATCTGCGTTTTCTGCGGGAAACAAATATAAACACATGAAAACAAAATTAATCCTATTATTTATAACTTTTGTACTATTTACTGCTATGAAAACCGACAAAGCAACTTATCAACTTTTTAATTCGGAAGGAAAACAAATTAAATACAAAAAACTATTAAAAGCTGCCAACGAAGCAGATATTATCCTGTTTGGCGAATTGCACAATAATCCGATTTGCCATTGGCTGCAACTTGAACTTACCAAAGATTTGTTTTCATCGAAAAATGCTAATATTATTCTTGGGGCCGAAATGTTTGAATCTGATAATCAACTCATCATTAACGAATATCTTTTGGGGGTTATAAAGAAACGGAACTTTGAAAAAGAAGCAAGGTTGTGGCCTAACTACGAAACCAATTATAAACCCTTGCTTGAATTTGCCAAGGAAAATGATTTGAAATTTGTCGCCACCAACATTCCTCGTCGATATGCCTCTATTGTTCATAGTAAGGGTTTCGAAGCTTTGAATGATCTTGAACCCGAAGCAAAACTATTCATTGCGCCTTTACCGATTGAATACGATCCCGCGAACTACCCGGATATAAAAACATGATGTCGATGATGGGAAAAATGGGAAAACAGGCTAATGATAATCTGCCTAAAGCACAAGCTTCAAAGGACGCAACTATGGCTTATTTTATTTTGAAAAATCTTGAAAACGGAAAGACTTTTATACATTACAATGGAACTTATCATTCCGATAATTTTGAAGGAATAAGTTGGTATTTAAAAAGAAATAATCCCGAATTGAAAATAATAACGATTGCAAGTGTTGAACAGGATACAGTTGAAAAATTAAATGATGAATCGATGGCAATAGCTGATTTCATTCTTTGTATTCCGGAAAATATGACAAAAACTTATTAGAAATGTAACCAGGGACTAAGACCCCAAAGCAAATTAGAAGAAAAAAATACCAAAATTATTCTTTATATGATTTGATTTCAGAATTATGTACATGGGTCAAAGACCTCAAAGTTAATAAAAACTAACCAAGTTAAATAATAATAAAAAATATAACTCTTCTTACTCGACTAATAGTTAAAAATGAAACCTTCCGAAAACTTTACAAGAAATTTATTTACTTTAGCCATGTAAAATTCAATTTATGTCATATAAAGAAGAAAAATATAATAAACGCCGGCTCGCCTCATCCTATCTTACAACTATTGTTAGTATTAGCCTCGTTTTGTTTATGCTTGGCTTGCTTGGGTTGGTAATTCTTCATGCAAAAAAACTATCGGAACATATTAAAGAAAACATAAGTTTTTCGATAATAATAAATGAAGATGTTAAGGAAGCCGGGATTAAACAACTTCAAAAATTGCTTGATGCATCGGTTTTTGTTAAATCAACCGAATACATCACAAAAGAAGAAGCGGCAAAAGATATCTCGGAACAACTTGGGGAGGATTTTATTGATTTTCTCGGATACAATCCATTGCTCCCTTCCATTGATTTGCGACTCAAAGCCGAATATGCAAATCCCGACAGCCTCGTGAAAATTGAAAACCAATTAGTATCGAATAAAATTGTTAAAGAAATCTTCTATCAAAAATCTTTGGTTTATTTAATAAATGATAATTTGAAAAAAATAAGTTTTATAATTCTCGGCTTTGCAATATTATTGATGATAATTTCTATTGCATTAATTAATAACACAATAAGATTGTCGGTTTATTCAAAACGATTTATAATTAAAAGCATGCAATTGGTAGGAGCTACTCAGGGTTTTATCAGACGGCCATTTGTTTTCAGAGGAATTATTAATGGGGTTTACGGAGCTTTTACTGCTATTGTTCTTTTAACGGGACTTTTATATTTTTCACAAAAAGAAGTGCCGGAGTTAATGGAAATTCAAGACATTAGCTTATTAATTTCATTATTTGTTATAGTAATAATTCTTGGAATATTAATTACATGGCTTTCGACATTTTTTGCGGTAAGGAAGTATTTAAGAATAAAAAATGATAATTTGTATTATTAAAGACACTGAATGGGCAAGAAAAATAATCACGACTCAACTAATGAAAAACCAAGTCTTTCAAGTTTTCTACGATAATAATGTTAATTCGTATTGTATTAAAAAAAGTTAAAAATCAATTCCGTATCAAAATTCTATTTATTTTTGAAAACTCAAATTTATAAAAGCATGAATAAAGATAAATCGAGAAAACAATTTTCAACAAAACCAACTTCAGGAACGCCTAAAAACAGAGAAATGTTAAATGAATCAACTGAATTTGCATTTACACGAAAAAACTATAAATTATTATTAATAGGTCTTGCCTTTATTCTTGTCGGTTTTATCCTAATGGTTGGCGGAGGTTCTGACGACCCAAATGTTTTTAACGAAAATATTTTTAGTTTCCGAAGAATAACTTTAGCTCCTATCTTAATTATTGCAGGTTACGTGATTGAAATTTTTGCAATAATGAAAAGGCCTAAAGATTAAATCAATGAGTCCGATTTAAAAAGTCATCGGATTACTTATGTTCAAAAAATTCTTTTGCTTAATTAGGCTTTGCTTTCAAAAACTACAATTGCTTGGATACTTCAACTGAAGAATCAGTACTAAAAGTAAGTTTAAATCCAAGTTTTCTGAAAACGGAAATCATTGCCTGATTATCTTTTGTGGTTTGTGCAACTATGCGTTGTAAATTCCATTTACTTGCAATATTAATACAATATTCGGTAAGGATTTTCCCTAAATCCTTATGCTGCCATGAATCGGTAATTAAAACAGCATATTCCACTGTTTCGTGGTCAACATCAGCAATTAGCCGCCCGACTCCAATTAATTTCCTCTGTCCGTTTTCAACAATTTCAGCAACAATACCCATTTCTCTATCATAATCGATAAAACAAAACTGAGTTGCAATTTCATGAGCATTATAATGAAAATCATAGCGAAAACGCGAAAATATAGATTCTTTCGAGCAACTACCCAAAAGCTCTAACCACATAGGTTCATCTTCAGGTTTAATCGGCCTTAATAATACCTCGGTGCCATCTCTTAAAGTTTTAGTGCTTACATATTTTTCCGGATATGGATGTAAGGCAAGGTGAGAATAAGGTTTTAGTTCTTTTCCTAAAACATCTTGATCAACAACAACACTCGCATCCAAAGCTATTACATTATCATTTGTAACATACAATGGATCAATATTTAATTCCTCTATTTCGGGATAATCGGCAGCGAGATATGAAATTCTTATCAATACTTCAACAAGTTTATCAATGTTTTTTCTGGGGTGATCTTTATATCCTACTATTAATGGAAAGATTTTTAATGACTTAAGCATGTTCATTACAAGACGTTCGTTAAGTGGGGGAAAGCCTAAGACTTTCTCTTTAAATAACTCGGACCCTGTACCTCCCATTCCAATAAGAATAACTGTCCCAAAAACAGGATCTTTTTTAATTCTAACAATCAACTCAACAGCATCCTTAATATCGACCATTGGTTGTATTGTTACGCCTTCTAACCTTGCTTTTGGCTCTTTTAATTTTACGTGATCCATCATACTATCGAATGCGGTTCTAACCATTTCTTCGTCTTCAAGATTGAGAATCACTCCTCCAACATCGGTTTTATGTGAAATATCAGGAGAAAATATTTTTAAAATTACAGGGTATTTCATAGTATTTGCAATCCTAACAGCTTCTTCAACTGTTTTAGCTTTTAAGGGCATTGTTGTCGGAATACCATAAACTCTTAACAACATTTTCGATACATCTTCGGTAAGAATTTTTTCTTTTCCTACAAAACGGCTGTAGAATTCTTCACGATGCAATTTTCTATCAATTGAAAATTCAACAGGAATATCTTTAGGAGTTTCATATAATAATCCCAAATTTCTTGAATATGAAACAAGAGTCATATATGCTCGAATAGCCTGAGCAGGAGTTTGAAATACGGCTATTCTTTCTTGATTTAAAATATCAACTCCTTCTTTCATTGCTTTTCCTCCAAACCATGCAGCGAGAATAGGCTTTGAGGTATCGAGTGATAATTTTGCAATCTCTCTTGCAGTTCCGGTCGGATCGGTCATGGCTTGAGGTGTGATAATTACTAAAACGGCATCTACATTAGAATCATCAAGCACAATTTTTGTCGCATCAGCAATTTTCATAGGATTGGCATCACCAAGCACATCAACAGGATTTCCATGCGACCAGTATGATGGTAAAAATTCGTCAAGTTTACTAATTGTTGATTCTGATAAATTAGCTAAATCTCCATTTAAAGAAATTAAAATATCTGTAGCCATTACACCCGGGCCACCTGCATTTGTGATTATGGCAAGATTTGATCCTTTGGGTATTCTTTTCCGGCTGATAAGGTCGGTGAAATCGAAAATATCACCAATTTCATATACTCGGGTAACACCGGCACGCTTAAACATCGCATCGTAAATTGCATCGTCTGAAGCCATAGCACCTGTGTGTGCTGCTGCTGCTTTTGCCGACTCAGGGAAACGGCCTGCTTTGTAAACAATTATTGGTTTCTTTCGAGAAAAGGCTCTTGCTGCGGTCATGAAGTTACGAACTTCTTTTATCGATTCAACATATAAAATTATTGATTTTGTGTTGGGGTCTTGTCCAAAATAGTCGATTAAGTCACCACATCCAACATTTATTATATTCCCAATTGAAACAAAACTTGAAAAACCTATATTCTCTTCTAATGCCCAATCAAGTATTGACGTACACAAGGCACCCGATTGAGAAATAAACGCAACATTTCCCGGTTTTGGCATACCATTGGCAAAACTTGCATTTATTTGTAATCCGGGAAGAATAATACCCAAACAATTAGGCCCAATTATTCGCATACCATTAAATCGGCTAATTTCCTCTTGGATTTTTTCTTCTAATTTTTTCCCTTGTTCTCCGGCTTCTTTAAAACCTGCCGACATAATAATAATTCCTAAAATTCCAGCTTCACCACATTCGCGGACTAAACCCGGCACTGTTGCAGCAGGTGTACAAATTATTGCCAGATTGGGTGTTTTTGGCAAACTGTTAACATTGGGAAAACACGTAATTCCAAGAACAGCTTCATGTTTTGGGTTAACAGGATAAACAACACCACGAAATCCACCACTAACGAGGTTCTTTAATGTTATTCCACCAACACTATTGGGTTTTGGTGAAACACCAATCACAGCAATTCTTTTAGGCCTAAAAATGTTTTTTAATTTACTAATTCCCATATCTTTTCTTATTATTCGTTCTTTAATATACAATTATCATATCTGTTTTTCTAAGATCACTATTGCACTGGCAAACTCCTTTATATGCGAAATTGAAACATGAATATTAGAACAATTTTGCTTTTCTGCAATTTCTTTTGCTTTTCCGAATAAATTAATCTGAGGTTTTCCAAGTTTATTATTCATTATTTCAACTTCCGAAAAAGACATCCCATCTCTCCATCCTGTTCCAAGCGCTTTAAAAAAAGCTTCTTTTGTCGCAAAACGAGCAGCATAACTTTCGGCTTTATTTGACTTTTTTTCGCAATAATCTATTTCGTTTTTTGAAAATATTTTCTCTCTGAAATGCTTATTGCTTTCAATATTTCTCCTAATTCTTTCTATTTCAATTATATCAATGCCTGTTCCTAAAATCACCACACTTTTTGTTAAAATTATAATCTTTTTTTTACAAAAGAAAAACTAATTTCCGTTTTTTACAAAAATACTCAATAATTTGCAAAAATATGTAAAACACAAAATGAAAGAAATCCATATTGAGGATTTAAACTGTTTTATTGTATTTTTTAAAATCCGCAATGATTTTAATTTTTTGTCTTTTGTATATAAAACCGCCAAAAATGCAAAGAAACGTCAATGATTTTTATTAGTTTTAGTGAATTTTTAATTCGTTTCAATTTGTGAAATTAGGCTCTTCGAGAATGGCAAAAAAATATTTTGTATTTTTAAAGTTTAATTTTTAAGTAAAAAATAGCATGGAAAACTTTATAATCAACACCCCCACAGTTTTACATTTTGGACAAGTTGTTATTCAAGGCCTTGGAAAAACTTTGGCAAAGTACGGAAAGAATGTTCTCTTCATTTATGGAAAAGGATCAATAAAATCAAATGGAATTTATCAACAAGTGATAAATCAGTTGAATTTATTTGATCTTCAATATGTAGAATATCACGGCATTAAAGCTAATCCAATTATTGAGGACGTTGACAAAGCCGCCAAGCTTGGAAAAAGAAACAATGTCGATGTAATTCTTGCTGTCGGTGGTGGAAGCGTGATTGATACTGCAAAAATTGTTTCAATAGCTATTCCTGTCAAAAATCCTGCATGGGACTTTTTTGAAGCTAAAGTTAAGCCTGAAAAATCAATTCCCTTAATTACGGTGTTAACATTTGCCGGAACCGGTACAGAAATGAATTCTTTTGCCGTTTCTCAAAACCTTCAAACAAAGCAAAAACTAGGTTATGGAAACGATTTAATTTATCCAAAGCATTCGTTTTTAGACCCAAAATACACTTTTTCAGTACCAAAAGATCAAACTGCTTATGGAATAGTTGATTTAATTGCACATAGTCTTGAAGCTTTCTTTGGAGGAGGCGAAGCTACTTTATCCGATCGTTTTGTTTATTCAATAATAAAGGAAGCGATAGATTATGGGCCTGATTTACTAAATAATCTGGAAAATTACGAATTGCGTGCAAAAATTATGTATGCAGCAACTGCGGCCTTGAACAAACTTACATTTTACGGACGAAGTTCAACTGATTGGGGTGTGCACAGCATTGGCCATGTTTTATCATTGCTTTATGATCTTCCCCACGGTGCAACACTTTCAATCGCCTACCCTGCATGGCTAAAACTTTTTGAAAATCGTATTCCGGAAAGGATAATTGAAATGGGTGAAAATTTGTTTGGAGTAAAAACCACTAAAGAAACAATTTCAGGTTTAGAATCGTTTTTTAAATCATTGAACTGTCCGCTAAAGCTCTCTGAAACAGGAATAGAATATGATAAAAATATAATTCTAAAAACAATGAAACTTAATAAAGTTAACGGATTTACTCATAAAATATCAGTTGAGGATTATGATAAGATAATTGAATTTTTAGAATAATTGTTATATTATTGGGATTAAAGATTAAATGTTTAACAATTTTTAATACAAAAATATATTCTTGTAAACATTAATTATATGATTGTTCAATCAAAATTTAATCCTTTTCGCAATTTATTATTTCTCCACTAAATTTTATTGAAGTATTTTCCATAAAACAAAAAACCCCATATTCTATCGAATCCGGGGTAAGTATTTTTGTTTCACAAAAAAGATTAATCTTCTTCTTTCTGCGATTCGGCGTATTCTTTCAGAAGTTTTTCCTGAATGTCGTTAGGTACCTGAGCATATTCGGCAAATTTCATACTATAAGAAGCTCTTCCACTTGTTAAAGAGCTTAAAGCTGTTGAATATTTATTTAATTCGGCTAATGGAACTTTAGCTTTAATCTGCTCGCCTTCCATTCCCATGATTATCGCTCTACGGCTCTGTAAATCTGTCATTACATTACCCATTTTATTTTCCGGTACAATTACTTCAATATCATAAATCGGTTCGAGTATTTTTGGTGCCGCTTCTTTGAAAGCCATACTAAAAGCATGCTTTCCGGCGAGTTTAAATGAAATTTCATTTGAATCAACCGAGTGCATTTTTCCATCATAAATACAAACCCTGATATCCCTGGCATAAGAACCGGTTAATGGGCCTTCTTCCATACGCTCCATTAAACCTTTTAAAACTGCCGGTAAAAATCGAGCATCAATTGCTCCTCCAACTATACAATTATAAAAAATTAATTTCCCACCCCAGTCAAGTTCAATTTCGTTTTTACCTCTAACATTTACAGCAACAATAGCGTCGCCTTTTGCAATATTTAAAGGATTAACCGAACTTTTCCTAAGCATTTGGGTTACTTTATATTTAGACGGTTCCGGCATTCCTTCCTTAAAAGGTTCGATAACAATATGTATTTCACCAAATTGTCCGGCTCCACCTGATTGTTTTTTGTGCTGATATGTTGCTTGCGATACTTTAGTGATAGTTTCTCGATAAGGGATTTTGGGAGTAAGAAATTCAATCGGAATTTTTTCAATTGTTTCAATATGCCATTTAGCAATATTTAAATGTAGTTCTCCCTGGCCTTCTAATATTAATTGTTTTAATTCTTTGAAATAATTAGAAATTAAAGTTTGATCAGATTTATGAAGTTCATTTAATACTGCACCCAATTTTTCATCATCAGTCGAACTAATGGCTTTTATTGCAACACGAATTTTTGATTCGGGGAACACAATAGGCTCAATAACTCTATCCGGTGTTTTTACAGAATTTAATGTATCGTTTATATGGGTATTTTTTAATTTTATGGTTGCGCCAATATCACCGGCTATCATTTTGTCAACTTTTTCACGATTCTTTCCGGCAATTACAAAAAGTTGAGTTATTCTTTCTTTGTTTTGAGTTCTGGAATTTATCATATCCAAACTTTCATTTACTTCACCCGAAAGAACTTTAAAGAAAGTAATTTCTCCTAAATGCGATTCTTGAATTGTTTTAAAAACAAATAAAGTTGGAGATTCGGCAGCATCACATTTGATTTCTTCTCCTTCGGTTGTTTTTGGAGAAGGCAATTCATTTGAAAATGGAGTAGTATTTGAAACAAATTCGAGTAATCTGCCAACACCCATATTTTGTTTTGCTGCTATACAAACAACAGGAAACATTCCTCTTGTTCTAATACCTAATTTTATTCCTTTTTGAATTTCTTCTTCCGATAAACTTCCTTTATCAAAAAATATTTCCATCAACTCTTCATCGTTTTCAGCAGCATTTTCAATTAATACATTTTGAAGTTCTTCTGCTTTATCTTTTTCCGAATCAGGAATATCACTAATTTCGGGTTTTCCGCCACCTTCGGGATAAGTGAACATTTTCATCTTTATTAAATCGATGAAAGAATTAAAATTAATACCGGAATTAACCGGATATTGAATTAAAGTAACACCATTTCCGTATTGTTGTTTCATTAAACGGATTGTTTCATCAAAATTCGAATTTTCATGCTCCAGATGGTTCATTGCAAAAACAATCGGTGTACTATATTTTTCAGCATTTCGCATTGCAATATCGGTTCCAACTTCTACACCGTTTTGTGTATTAACAACAACAACACCGCAATCGACAACTTTTAAAGCGGAGATTACTTCACCAACAAAATCATCAAAACCGGGAGTATCAATAATATTTATTTTCTTATCGTCATACAAAGCATATAATACTGTCGATGATATAGAATTTTGACGTTCAAGTTCAATTTGCTTGTAGTCAGAAACTGAACTTTTTTCATCTACTGACCCTCTTCTGTTAATAACGCCTCCTTCAAAAAGCATAGCCTCGGCAAGAGTTGTTTTTCCGGTTTTTGCACCTCCAAGAAGTGCAATGTTTTTTATTTCGTTAGTTTTATAAATTTTCATTGTAGTACTTGTTCATATTTGATTTCACATTATCCTGAAAAATGGCTGCAAAAGTATAAAATTCTGACAAATAATAAAAACACTTTTTAAAAATTTAGAAAAACTTCGTAAGCATTAGATATTCTTTAATTTAACTCCTGTACCAAGAAAGAAAATCATTTTGTTGAAGAAATATTTTTCTAAAACATTGCGTGAAAAAAGCAATAAAAAATTTACAAGAATTCAATTTTTTATTCAAATTCAATATAATTGAAGTAAAAAAGCCATCTTAATAAAATAAAGATGGCTTGTCTCCCGGGAGGGGCTCGAACCCGCGGCCCGCTGATTAAGAGTCAGCTGCTCTACCAACTGAGCTACCGAGAGGATGAAATTATTTTGCAAATTTAGAAAATCTAATGAAATATTTATCTAAAGTAAAAAAATCTTCACTGATGAAATTATGGTGATCAAGTTCACCAAAGTTATGATCAAAAAAAAATCAACTCTATTCCATTCTAATCTTCAATGAATGAAATAATTTTTAAACGTTTTCTTTTACCATTATTTTTTAAAAAACAGGAACCACCTAAGAAGCCATCATTATTACGCTTAAAACCCTCAAATTTATTCTTAGGATTAGAAATCAATTCCTTTACTTCCTTTCTGGTAACAAAACCTTTTCCTTCAAGCCAATAATTAAAATTCATAATTTTTTCACAATTTTGCTGCCAAAAGTATAAATTTTATTCTATTTTTTTTATCTAAAATCACTAGTGTCCATTAAAAAATTAACATCGTTCTTTGAAATCATTGGTAATCTATAATTTACGAGTGTTTTAACTA